>NZ_JARVSK010000020.1:0-125795 GCF_030209235.1 Pseudomonas sp. efr-133-TYG-103a | reverse complement strand
AGAATCTCAGCGCTCACACTGGCCTCTTCCCGGCTGAAGCCGGTCCTACAACAAACATCGCGTACATTCAGCGGGACCTATTGGAATACCAAACCGAGGACCGGTTTTTAGCCGGGAAGACTCTGGAGTTCTAACCCGTAGGACCGGCTTTAGCCGGGAAGGCGTCGGGTGTCACACCGCAGAATCTCAGCGCTCACACTGGCCTCTTCCCGGCTGAAGCCGGTCCTACAACAAAGATCGCCTGCATCCTGCGGGATGCATCCCATTGAAACTGCGCTGATCAAACCGATTCGACCACCTTGGCGCGTCGTACATCAGGCTGTTTCCAGCCGTCTGCTGCAGCTTCTTCGATGGCTTGTTGAATGGCCTTCTTGCGCTTTTCTTCGGCGCGGCGGCTGAAGAACCACACCAGAAAGGTCGCGATCGACACGGCCAGCAGAATCAAGCTCGCAATCGCGTTGATCTCAGGCTTGACGCCCAGTCGCACCGCCGAGAAGACTTCCATCGGCAGCGTGGTGGAGCCCGGTCCGGACACGAAGCTGGCGAGTACCAGGTCGTCCAGCGACAAGGCGAAGGACATCATTGCACCTGCCGCCAGCGACGGCGCGATCATCGGGATGGTGATCAGGAAGAACACTTTCCACGGCCGCGCACCCAGATCCATCGCGGCTTCCTCGATGGACATGTCGAGCTCACGCAGGCGTGCCGATACCACAACCGCCACATACGCCGCGCAGAACGTCGTGTGGGCGATCCAGATGGTGACGATACCGCGCTCCTGCGGCCAGCCGATCAACTGCGCCATGGCCACGAACAGCAGCAACAGCGACAGACCGGTGATGACTTCCGGCATGACCAGCGGCGCGGTGACCAGACCACCGAAGAACGTACGCCCTTTGAAACGAGTGACGCGGGTCAGCACGAAGGCCGCCATCGTCCCCAGGGCCACGGCCGCGATCGAGGTGTACAGCGCGATTTCCAGCGAGCGCATGACCGCACTCATCAGTTGGGTGTTGTCCAGCAGACCGACGTACCACTTCACCGACCAGCCGCCCCACACGGTCACCAGCTTGGAGGCGTTGAACGAGTAGATCACCAGAATGACCATCGGCGCGTAGATGAACGTCAGCCCGAGTACCAGCATCAGGTTCGAGAATCGGAAGCCTCTCATGCTTTGCCCTCCAGTTCTTTGGCCTGGCTGCGGTTGAACAGGATGATTGGCACGATCAGGATCAGCAGCATGACCACCGCCAGCGAAGATGCCACCGGCCAGTCGCGGTTGTTGAAGAACTCTTGCCACAGGACCTTGCCGATCATCAGCGTCTCGGGACCGCCGAGCAATTCAGGGATGACGAACTCGCCCACCACCGGAATGAACACCAGCATGCAGCCGGCAATGATGCCGTTCTTGGACAGCGGAACGGTGATTTTCCAGAAACTGTTGAAGGTGCTCGAACCCAGGTCGGACGCCGCCTCCAGCAGGCTCTGATCGTGCTTCACCAGGTTGGCGTACAGCGGCAGAATCATGAACGGCAGGTACGAATAGACCACGCCGATGTACACCGCAAGGTTGGTGTTCAGAATCTGCAGCGGCTCACTGATCACGCCCAGCCACATCAGGAACGCGTTGAGCAGACCGTTGTTGCTCAGAATCCCCATCCACGCATAAACGCGAATCAGGATGGCGGTCCAGGTCGGCATCATGATCAACAGCAGCAGCACCGTCTGCATTTCTTTGCGCGCGATGGAGATGCCGTATGCCATCGGGTAGCCGATCAACAGGCACAGCAAGGTGCTGAAGAAGGCCATCTTCAACGAGCCCAGATACGCCGAAATGTACAGATCGTCGCCGGTCAGCAATGCGTAGTTGGCGAAATTGAGCACGATGTCGAGCTTCTGCTCGGCGTAGGTGAAGATCTCGGTGTAGGGCGGAATCGCGACGTCGGCTTCAGCGAAACTGATCTTGATGACGATCAGAAACGGCAGCGCGAAGAACAGAAACAGCCACAGGAACGGAACGCCGATGACCGCCTGACGGCCATTGGGCGTTATGCGGTTGAGCGCGCGTTTGATCTTGCGGATTTTCATGAGCGAAGCACCACGCCGCTGTCATCTTCCCACCATACGTACACTTCGTCGTCCCAGGTCGGACGCGCGCCGCGGCGCTCGGCGTTGGCGACGAAGGACTGCACCAGCTTCCCGCACGCCAGCTGCACGTAGAACACCGAGTGGCCGCCCAGATAGGCGATGTCGTGGACCTTGCCGCGCGACCAGTTGTATTGGTAGGTGGGCTGTTCGGTTGTGATCAACAGCTTTTCCGGGCGAATTGCGTAAGTGATGTGCTTGTCTTCGACCGAGGTGCTGATGCCGTGACCGACATAGATCTCGCGCTCCAGCTCAGGACTGCGGATCAGCGCGTGGCCTTCCATGTCTTCGATGACTTCGCCGTCGAACAGATTGACGTTGCCGATGAATTCACAGACCAGCCGGCTGGTCGGAGTTTCGTAGATGTCCACCGGACTGCCGATCTGGGCGATCCAGCCCAGGTGCATGATCGCGATGCGCTGAGCCATGGTCATGGCTTCTTCCTGGTCGTGGGTCACCATGACGCAGGTCACGCCCACGCGCTCGATGATTTCCACCAACTCCAGTTGCATCTGCGAGCGCAGCTTCTTGTCCAGCGCGCCCATGGGCTCATCGAGCAGCAGCAGTTTCGGCTTCTTGGCCAGTGAGCGCGCCAGTGCCACACGTTGACGCTGACCGCCCGACAACTGATGCGGCTTGCGCTTGGCGTACTGGGTCATCTGCACCAGCTTGAGCATTTCGGTCACGCGTGCGTCGATCTCGGCCTTGGGCAGTTTGTCCTGCTGCAGGCCGAAGGCGATGTTCTGCGCCACGGTCATGTGCGGGAACAGCGCATAGGACTGGAACATCATGTTGATCGGACGCTCGTATGGCGGCATGTCGGTGATGTCGACGCCATCGAGAAATATGCGGCCTTCGGTCGGCCGTTCAAAACCGGCAAGCATGCGCAGCAAGGTGGATTTCCCCGAGCCCGATCCGCCGAGCAAGGCGAAGATTTCGCCCTTGTTGATCTGCAGAGACACATCGTCCACAGCAACCGTCTCGTCGAACTTTTTCGTGACCCGATCGATTTTGACCAGCACCGGTTTCGGTTGCTGACCACCCTCAAGGGCTTTCTTGTAGGCGCCGGAGGCAACTGCCATGGGTGAAACTCCCAACTGTTTTTGCGCCCGGCCGACGGGGCCGGGCACCTTGGTCTTTATTTACCGGTTTTGATCTTGGTCCAGCTGCGCGTCATGACACGCTGAATCTTGGGCGGCAGCTCAGAGTTGACGTACAGACGCTCCTGCACCTCTTTGGACGGGTAGACCGATTCGTCGGTGCGGATTTCCTGGTCCATCAGTTCACCCGATGCAGGGTTCGGGTTGGCGTAACCGACCTGATCGCTGACCTTGGCGATCACATCAGGCTTGAGGATGTAGTTGATGAACGCGTGAGCCGCCTTGACGTCCGGCGCATCGGCGGGGATCGCCAGCATGTCGAACCAGAGGTTGCCGCCCTCTTTGGGGATCGAGTAAGCGATGTTGACGCCCTTGCCTGCTTCGTCGGCACGCGCCTTGGCCTGGAAGATGTCGCCGGAGAAACCTGCCGCGATGCAGATCTCACCGTTGGCCAGGTCAGTGATGTATTTGGAGGAGTTGAAGTAGGTGACGTATGGACGCACCTTCAGCAGCTTCGCTTCAGCCTGTTTGTAATCTTTCTCGTCGGTGCTGTTCGGGTTCAGGCCCATGTAGTTGAGCACCGCAGGCAGCATTTCGTCCGCCGAATCCAGGAACGCGACGCCGCACTGCTGCAGCTTTTTCATGTTCTCAGGTTCGAACAGCACGGCCCAGGAATCGATGGTGTCGACGCCCAGCACTTTTTTGATCTTGTCGACGTTGTAACCAATCCCGTTGGTGCCCCACAGGTACGGCACGGCGTACTGATTGCCCGGATCGTTCTTCTCCAGGCGCTTCATCAGCTCGGGGTCGAGATTGGAGTAGTTGGGGAGTTGCGACTTGTCGAGTTTCTGGAACGCACCGGCCTTGATCTGCTTGCCAAGGAAGTGGTTGGAAGGGACTACCACGTCATAGCCGGTGTGGCCGGCCAGCAGCTTTCCTTCCAGGGTTTCGTTGGAGTCAAAGACGTCGTATTTGGTCTTGATGCCGGTGGTGGATTCGAAATCCGCCAGCGTCGTGGTGCCGATGTAATCGGACCAGTTATAAATGCGGACAGTGGAGCTTTCCGCGTAGGCGCCGACGGCTAGCGTCAGGCCGGCTCCGATAAGCAAGCCTTTGGAAAATAAAGAAATAGACACGATTGCAGTCCTTTTTTAGTAGGTGGGCCGTTGCCCGTGCCGACGACAGTACCGACTGCCTGTGACAAATCCGGCGCGCAACTTACCTTCGATAAACCCTTCTCGCAAAATAATTTTTCGTAACGCGTGCGCGGTAAATCCTGACCTCGGAATCTGGAACATCACTCGGCAGTCGGTAGACACCGTTCCTGTGGGAGTGAGCTTGCTCGCGATAGCGCTGTGTCAGTCGACATTTCCATTTCTGACAAGGTGCAATCGCGAGCAAGCTCACTCCTACACAGCTTAAGCACGTGCCGTCAGGGACGGCACGCTCGGACCAGGCTTATTTGCCCGATTTGATGTTGGTCCAGCTGCGGGTCATCAGACGCTGAGTGGCTGCTGGCAAGTCTGCAATCGCGTACAGCTTGGACAGCACGTCCGCAGGTGGGTAAACGCCTGGATCGGAGGTGATGTCCTTGTCCACGAACTCGGTCGCTGCCTTGTTGCCGTTCGGGAAGTGCACGGCATTGGTGATCTCGGCCATCACTTTAGGCTGCAGGATGAAGTTCATGAACTTGTAGGCGCCTTCGACGTTTTCGGCGTCTTTAGGAATGGCAACCATGTCGTAGAAGCTGCCAGCACCTTCTTTCGGAATGTTGTAGCTGACCTTGACCTTGCCGCCTGCTTCTTCAGCGCGCGCCTTGGCCTGATACACGTCACCCGAGTAACCGACGGCTACGCAGATGTTGCCGTTGGCCAGGTCCGAGATGTATTTGGACGAGTGGAAGTAGGTCACCGAAGGACGAATTTTCTTGAACAGGTCTTCGGCTTTCTGGATGTCTTCTTTTTTCTGGCTGTCGGTTGGCAGACCCAGGTAATGCAGCGCCACTGGCAGCATTTCGGTCGGCGAATCGAGGAAGCTGATGCCACAGGACTTCAGCTTGGCGGCGTTTTCAGGCTTGAACAGCAGGTCCCAGGAATTGACTGGCGCGTCTGCGCCCAGAGCAGCCTTGACCTTGTCCGGGTTGAAGCCGATACCGATCGAACCCCACATGTACGGGAAGGCGTGCTTGTTGTCCGGGTCGCTGACCGACACGGCCTTGAGCAGCGCAGGATCGAGGTTTTTGTAATTCGTCAGTTTGGACTTGTCCAGTTCCTGATAAACACCGGCTTTGATCTGTTTGGCCAGGAAGTTGTTCGACGGGACGACGATGTCGTAACCCGACTTACCGGCCAGCAATTTGGCTTCCAGCGTCTCGTTGCTGTCGAAAACGTCATACACCACCTTGATGCCCGACTCTTTTTCAAAATCGGCAATGGTGTTCGGCGCGATGTAATCGGACCAGTTATAGACGTGCAGAACTTTGTCGTCGGCGTGTGCCGCTGCGGCCACTGCGCCCATCAGGGACAAGGCGAGGAGGGTTTTGCCAAATTTCTTCATTCGTACAGCTCCAGTGTTTTATGTTAGCGGCAACCAAACCGCCGATAGTCTGGCAATTTCCTGGGCGGGCTTACAAGCGAAGCGGCCTGCCTTATTGCATAGCTTTCAAAGATTTCATCTGCACGCCAGCGCATCGAACTCTGTAGGAGTGAGCTTGCTCGCGATTGCGTATTGTCGGGCACCGACGATGTCGAATGTGCCGACGCTATCGCGAGCAAGCTCACTCCTACAAAAGATGATCGTTTACCGCACGATCACCTCACCTTCAGCGCTGCAACGCCTCAAGGGTCAGGTCCAGGCATGTGCGTGCCTTTTCCACCAACTCATCGATCTGCGCGAAGCTGATCACCAGCGGCGGCGCAATGATCATCGTGTCGCCCACCGCGCGCATGATCAGCCCGTTATCGAAGCAGAACGTGCGGCAGATCATGCCTACACCTCGACCGACATAGCGCTCACGAGTTGCTTTGTTTTTCACCAGTTCGATGGCGCCCAACATCCCGACGCCACGCACCTCGCCCACCAGCGGATGATCGCTCAACTCGCGCAAACGCTTTTGCAAGTATGGTGCCGTTTCCGCCTTGACCCGCTCGACAATCTTCTCTTCGCGCAGGATGCGAATGTTCTCCAGACCCACCGCCGCCGCCACCGGGTGACCGGAGTAGGTGAAGCCGTGGTTGAAGTCACCGCCCTCGTTCAGCACCTTCACCACTTCGTCGCGCACGATGACGCCCCCCATCGGGATGTAGCCGGAGGTCAGGCCTTTGGCGATGGTCATCAGATCAGGCTTGAGGCCATAGAAATCGCTACCGAACCACTCACCGGTGCGACCGAAGCCACAAATCACCTCATCGGCGACGAACAGGATGTCGTACTTGGCGAGAATCTCCTTGATCTTCGGCCAGTACGTTTCCGGTGGCACGATCACGCCACCGGCGCCCTGAATCGGCTCGGCAATGAACGCGCCGACGTTCTCCTCGCCCAGTTCGAGAATCTTCTTCTCCAGCTGCTCGGCGGCCCATACGCCGAACTCGTCCGGCGTCATGTCGCCACCCTCACCGAACCAGTAAGGCTGGGGAATGTGCACGATGCCCGGAATCGGCAAGTCGCCCTGTTCGTGCATGTAGGTCATCCCGCCCAGGCTCGCGCCGGCAACGGTGGAGCCGTGATAGCCGTTGATGCGGCTGATGATGACCTTTTTGGCCGGCTTGCCCTTGACCGCCCAATAGTGACGAACCATGCGCAGCACGGTGTCATTGCCTTCGGAACCTGATCCGGTGAAGAACACGTGGTTCATGCCTTCCGGCGCGATCTCGGAAATCGCCTTGGCCAACTGCAGCGCCGGCGGGTGAGCGGTCTGGAAGAACAGGTTGTAATAAGGCAGCTCACGCATCTGTTTGCTGGCGGCTTCGGCCAGTTCGTCACGACCATAACCGATCGCAACGCACCACAGGCCGGCCATGCCGTCGAGGATCTTGTTGCCTTCGCTGTCCCAGAGATAGACGCCCTTGGCGTTGGTGATGATGCGCGGGCCTTTCTCTTTGAGCTGTTTGAAGTCGCTGAACGGCGCCAGGTGATGATCGCTGCTGAGGGCTTGCCATTCGCGGGTTTGCGGGTTGTTGGAACTCATGAAGCACTCCATTGACTGGGTATCGCGTGTCGGACGCCGCTGGCCCTGAAAAGCCCACGGCGCCCGGAATCGTCAGACGGCGAAGAGCAGGAATTCCCGCTCCCACGAACTGATCACACGCTTGAAGTTTTCGTGCTCGGCGCGCTTGACCGCGACATAACCGGTGATGAACTTCTGGCCGAGGTATTTCTCGATCGTCTTGCTGTTTTCCATGCGCTCGAGGGCGTCCTCGATCGTCAACGGCAGGCGCAGGTTACGGCGCTCATAACCACGACCGACCACCGGCGCGCTCGGGTTGATGCCCTCGACCATGCCGATGAAGCCACACAGCAGACTGGCGGCGATCGCCAGATAGGGGTTGGCGTCCGCGCCGGGCAGGCGGTTTTCCACGCGGCGGTTCTGCGGGCCGGCATCCGGTACGCGCAGGCCGACGGTACGGTTCTCTTCACCCCACTCCACGTTCACCGGCGCCGAGGTGTCCGGCAGGAAGCGCCGGAACGAGTTGACGTTCGGCGCGAACAGCGGCAACAACTCGGGGATCAGCTTCTGCAGACCTCCGATGTGCTGCAGGAACAGCTGACTCATGGTCCCGTCTTCGTTGGAGAAGATGTTCTTGCCGGTCTCGATGTCGATGATGCTCTGGTGCAGGTGCATGGCGCTGCCAGGCTCACCGGTCATGGGCTTGGCCATGAACGTGGCGGCCACGTCGTGCTTGAGCGCTGCTTCGCGCATGGTGCGTTTGAACACCAGAATCTGATCGGCCAGCGACAGCGCGTCGCCATGACGGAAGTTGATTTCCATCTGTGCCGTGCCGTCTTCGTGAATCAGCGTGTCCAGGTCCAGGTTTTGAAGCTCGCACCAGTCGTAGACGTCTTCGAACAAGGGGTCGAATTCGTTGGCGGCTTCGATAGAGAAGGACTGACGCCCGGTTTCCGGACGCCCGGAGCGGCCAACCGGTGGCTGCAACGGATAGTCGGGGTCGTCGCTGCGCTTGGTCAGGTAGAACTCCATCTCAGGCGCGACGATGGGCTGCCAGCCCTGGTCCGCGTAGAGCTTGAGCACTTTCTTGAGGACGTTGCGCGGAGACAACTCGATGGGGTTGCCTTGCTTGTCGTAGGTGTCGTGAATCACCTGCGCGGTGGGCTCTATGGCCCAGGGCACCAGATACACCGCGTTCTGGTCTGGGCGGCAGAACATGTCGATGTCTGCGGGGTCCAGCAATTCATAGTAAATGTCGTCTTCGACATAGTCCCCGGTTACGGTCTGGAGCAGTACGCTTTCCGGCAAGCGCATGCCCTTTTCGGCAATGAACTTGTTGGTCGGTGAAATCTTGCCCCGCGTGATACCGGTGAGGTCGGAGATCATGCACTCGACTTCGGTAATCCTGTGTTCTTTCAACCAATCGGTGAGCTGGTCGAGGTTGGTACTCATAAATACCTCAGGGGTTCATTACTCTGATGATCATCATGATCGTCAGGCGCTTTTGGACGCGTGTGCGTCGCGTTGTGTTGCCCGTTTTCGACAGGCATCGCCAAATGCCTCGAAGATTGAAAGATAGTCGGGGTTCTGTGTCACTTGCCACTCCGGATGCCACTGTACGCCGAGTGCGAATACGTCAGTTGAAGCAAAAGCCGCGCCCGCGGGAACCGAGATCGCTTCGATCAGACCGTCCGGCGCGGTCGCTTCCACGCGCAGACCCGGCGCAAGGTGCTCGATTCCCTGACCATGAATTGAATTGACACGAATTTCTCCTGGCAATCCCAGACCGGCCAATATGCCGCCCTGCGCAATGTACATGGCGTGGCTCGCAGCGTATTGATTTTCAACGGGTTCATTGTCTGGCTCGCGATGATCCATGAAGGTTCCGGTCTCATGAACCTTTTGATGGAGACTGCCGCCAAACGCGACATTCATCTCTTGAAATCCCCGGCAAATTCCCAGCACCGGCACGCCTGCGGCCACAGCGGCGCGAATAAGAGGTAAGGTGGTGGCGTCGCGCGCAGGATCGTGAGCCGTGCCAGGCGCGCTGGCAGGACCGCTATAGTGATAGGGTTCGACGTTGGATGGAGAACCGGTGAAGAGCAGACCATCGACTGTGGAAAGGATGTCCGCCGGGTCGATCAGCTCGGCCAGTGATGGCAGGATCAACGGCAGGCCCTTTGCGGCTACTGCTACCGCCCGGACGTATTTATCGCCACTGATATGGTAGGCATGCGAGCCAATTTGCTGAGTGCAGGCGGTGACGCCGATCAGCGGAAGGCGAGCCATGTGACCCCCGGTATTATTGCTGTTATGGGTTGCAATCGAGCTTAGCGTTGTTCATTTTTTTACACAACAGCCCCGTAAAAAATAAAACACGCCTCGCTCAAGCCCGCACTTCGCCCCTCTTCCAACGCACAATATTTGCCCTAAACTGCGGCAAAAAAGGCGTTTCGGCGCCCTTTTAGGGCAAAACAGGGCTCTCTTGACTTCGTCAGGGCTTTCGGATTGACTGAAACCCGTAATGCTCGATGATTGATATTTTCAACAACAAAGGTGTTGCATCATGTCGGTACCCCCGCGTGCCGTTCAGCTCAACGAAGCGAACGCGTTCCTTAAGGAACATCCTGAGGTTCTATACGTTGACCTTCTGATTGCAGATATGAATGGAGTGGTGCGCGGCAAGCGCATCGAACGCACTAGCCTCCATAAGGTTTACGAAAAAGGCATCAACCTCCCAGCTTCTCTTTTTGCACTGGATATCAATGGCTCGACGGTGGAAAGCACCGGCCTGGGTCTGGACATCGGTGACGCTGACCGAATCTGTTATCCCATCCCTGACACGCTCTGCAACGAACCCTGGCAGAAGCGCCCTACCGCTCAACTTCTGATGACCATGCACGAACTGGAAGGCGATCCTTTCTTCGCCGATCCAAGGGAAGTGCTGCGTCAGGTCGTGGCCAAGTTCGACGAGATGGGCCTGACTATCTGCGCGGCCTTCGAGCTTGAGTTTTACCTGATCGACCAGGAAAACGTGAACGGTCGCCCTCAACCGCCACGCTCGCCCATTTCCGGCAAACGTCCGCACTCGACTCAGGTTTATCTGATCGATGACCTGGACGAATACGTCGACTGCCTCCAGGACATTCTGGAAGGCGCGAAAGAGCAAGGGATTCCGGCCGACGCGATCGTCAAGGAAAGTGCACCTGCGCAGTTCGAAGTCAACCTGCACCATACCGCTGACGCCCTGAAAGCCTGCGACTACGCCGTGCTGCTCAAGCGTCTGATCAAGAACATTGCCTACGACCATGAAATGGACACGACCTTCATGGCCAAGCCGTATCCTGGCCAGGCGGGTAATGGTCTGCACGTCCACATCTCGATCCTCGATCGCGATGGCAAGAACATCTTCACCAGCGAGGATCCCGAGCAGAACGCCGCATTACGTCATGCGATCGGCGGTGTGCTCGAGACCCTACCGGCGCAGATGGCGTTCCTTTGCCCGAACGTCAATTCGTATCGCCGGTTTGGTGCTCAGTTCTACGTTCCCAACTCGCCGACCTGGGGTCTGGACAACCGTACCGTCGCCGTGCGCGTGCCAACCGGCACTGCCGATGCCGTGCGTATCGAGCACCGGGTTGCCGGGGCGGATGCCAACCCTTACCTGCTGATGGCGTCGGTGCTGGCGGGCATTCATCACGGCCTGACCAATAAGGTCGAGCCCGGCGCGCCGGTCGAAGGCAACTCGTACGAGCAGCACGAACAGAGCCTGCCGAACAACCTGCGCGATGCGCTGCGCGAGCTGGACGACAGCGAAATCATGGCCAAGTACATCGATCCGAAGTACATCGATATCTTTGTCGCGTGCAAGGAAAGTGAGCTGGAAGAGTTCGAACACTCCATCTCCGACCTCGAATACAACTGGTATCTGCACACGGTCTGACGGCTTGAAATAGCGGTGTGAAATAAAAAGAACGCCCCTGATTCGCGAGGATCGGGGGCGTTTTTTATTTTGGACGGCAGCTTCGGCAAGGTCTGCATTCTGCCCGGCACCGCTGTAGAATGCCCCCCGGCCCAGTCCGAGAGAGCTAGCGATGACCCGCCCCGCCACACCCCGCAAACCCCGCGCACGCAGTCAGGCACGGATCGATTCGATCCTCGATGCCGCACGCACGCTGCTGGCGTCCGATGGCGTGGCGAGCCTGTCGATCTATAGCGTGGCTGAACGCGCGGGGATTCCGCCGTCTTCGGTCTATCACTTCTTTGCCAGCGTTCCGGCGCTGCTCGAAGGGCTGACGGCAGACATTCACGGCGCCTTCCGCGAGAGTCTGCAGCAGCCTATCGATCACGCGCAGCTGAACACCTGGCATGACCTGTCGCGACTGGTCGAGACGCGCATGCTCACGATCTATAGCGAAGACGCCGCCGCTCGACAGCTGATTCTCGCTCAGCACGGGCTGACCGAAGTCACTCAGGCGGATCGTCAGCACGACGTCGAACTGGGCAACCTCATGCACGCGCTGTTCGCCAAACACTTCCAGCTGCCGGCCTTGCCAGACGACATCGAAGTGTTCGCCCTCGCCCTCGAACTCGCCGACCGCGTTTATGCACGCTCGGTGCAACTGCACAGCGCAATCACCCCGCGCATGGCCGAAGAAGGCCAGCGAGTCTTTGACGCCTACCTCGGGCTTTACCTGCCGCCGTTTTTGGCTAAAACGAGCGCAGCTATTTGATCTCCGCGACGAAGCCTCGTAGCGAGGCCACATTATCGTCCGGCCCGCCGTCTGCCGATGCGTAGATTGTTTCGTCGTTTGGGGAATGCAGCACAACATTTCTCAAGAAAGTTACTTTGGCTTCACCGATGGAAGGAATAAGCGGCCTGAACGTCAGCCATCCGTTTGGCGTGAAGGACGTATCGACTTTCCCTTCATCTGTAAAACGCACCAAGAGCACCTCCCGGGCATAACCCGAGGAGCGGTCCTCAACGGCTCCACCGATGACCAGCTTGCCGTTGAGTTGAACACTCATGCCCCCGAAAAGGAAATCAGTATCCAGATAAGTTCCGGGCACGGCGGGGTTGGGTACTTGAAACATGACAGGCTTGCCATCGTTGAATTTTTCGACCGCCTGGCCATTGATGTCTACGCGCACGACCAGACCCGACGTCCTGTCATCAATCACATAACCGCCCACGAAGTACCCACCGTCCGGGTGACGCGCGACGTGGTTGAACTCCATCTGAAAAGGGTTGCCGGGCAGGCCCAGATCGGCAGAACGGAACAATACGAATCCTTGTTCGCCGAAACGTTCGTCCAGTTGGCCATCAAAAGAATAGCGGGCGAGAAACAACTCAAATCCTGACCCCCTGTTGCCGATGGTTCCGACCACTGTCACTCCCTGGCCCTTCCCGTTCCAGACCATCCCGACAGGCCCAGTAGCTTTGTCTTGGTATTTGACAACCACCATCCCGTCTTCACCAAACGCCTCATCTAACTCACCATTTTCCATGATGCGCATCAATGTACCGGAGCTGGCAAACCGGTGACCGATCAAACCGTAAAACATTCCGTCTTCGGCTTCAGCCAATCCGCCTGCGCTGCCATTAATCTGAACCTTGTTATTACGATCGGTAGCATCTGTATCAGCATTGCTATTGCCTGCAGTGGGCGTGCGAACCTTATGCACCATTTTTCCGCCGATGCCGAAGCCTGCATTTAGCGTCCCATCAGCACTAAAGCAAACCAGTCCCAGCGCGTCCTCCTTTTGCAGGCCGGCAATGACTCCCTCATCCGAATTTGAACCTCTGGAGACGAACCCGGCTGGATATGCCCAGCTCCCGGGCAGCGTCTCGACCCGCCACCCATCAGGACCGCCAAACCCGTTGTCTACAACCCCGTCCAGACCGAGCCGCGCCACATATACCGACGGCGGATCGTACCTCCAATCTGTCACGTACAACTTGTCCTTGATCGCGTTCAACGCTGTGTTCGTTTCATGCTGCTTGTACGAGGACACAGAGAATGGAACCTCGAAAATCTTCGAAACGGCCACTTTTTCGCTTTTATCCATGATCTTTTTCTTCCTGAAATGAAGCCAAGTCGTTTGAGTCCGATCAATTCGCAAAAGATCTGCCTGGCTTCGTTCAGCACGGCGATACATCTGTCGGAGACACTCAGGCTATGCGGTATTCGATGCGCTGCCTAGTTGGCAGAAATGACAGGAGGCGCGGGGCCATCATCTGAAGAAAGCTTGATGTAGCATGAGAAATGCCTCACCTAGACAGCAAAAAACCCCGAAGGGCTCGCGCCCTTCAGGGTTGTTCACAACGCATGGATCACAACTTGGCGATCGACACCTCGGTCGATTTCACGAACGCGATCACTTCGCTGCCCACGACCAGCTCCAGCTCTTTGACCGAGCGGGTGGTGATCACGGAGGTGACGATGCCCGACGCGGTCTGAACGTCGATTTCGGACAGCACGTCGCCGGTGACGATTTCCTTGATGGTGCCTTTGAACTGGTTACGGACGTTGATGGCTTTGATTGTCATGGTATGGCTTCCTTTTTGAGATCAGTGCCGGGCGCAACATTGCGCCTGGATTCAGTTCGCCCAACGCAGCTGCGTGGGCAGTGGTGAGGTGGGTTCGGGTTCTGGCGGGCTGCCGGGAATCGACAGCACGCGGTTAAGCACTTCGGTTTCCAGAGCCGCCAGACGATAGGAACCGCGAGCACGCGGCCGGGCCAGGTCGACTTGCAGATCGAGACCGATGCGGCCTTCTTCGATCAACAGAACACGGTCGGCGATGGCGACCGCTTCGCTGACATCGTGAGTGACCAGCAACACCGTGAAGCCATGCTGCTGCCAGAGTCGTTCGATCAACTGCTGCATTTCGATACGGGTGAGTGCGTCCAGCGCGCCGAGCGGTTCATCCAGCAGCAACAGCCGCGGCTGGTGAATCAGCGCACGGGCCAGTGCGACACGTTGCTTCTGGCCGCCCGACAAGGCAGCCGGCCATTCGTTGGCGCGCTCGGCCAGGCCGACGGCATCCAGGGCTTCCAGAGCCTTGCCCCGCCAGTCACCGCTGAGGCCCAGACCGACGTTGTCGATGATCTTTTTCCAGGGCAGCAGCCGTGCCTCCTGAAACATCAGCCGGGTGTCTTCGCGCGCATCGGCCAGCGCCGCGTTACCCGCCAGCAGTTGACCGCTGGTGGGCAGGTCAAGACCTGCCAGCAGGCGCAGCAAAGTACTCTTGCCGCAGCCGCTGCGGCCGACCACTGCCACGAACTGCCCGGCCGGAATGTGCAGGTCGATGTCTTTCAACACTTCTCGCGAGCCGAATGTCTTTTTCAGCTTGCGCACTTGCAAGGGAATCCCGCGCAACAGGTTTGCCGGTTGTTGGAGATTGCTCATCGGGCGCCACCTTTAGCCACTTGATACGCCGGGTGCCAACGCAGGCAGACCCGTTCCAGACCACGCGCCGCGAGGTCTGCCAATTTGCCGAGTACGGCGTACAGAACGATCGCCAGCACCACGACGTCGGTCTGCAGAAATTCCCTGGCGTTCATCGCCAGATAGCCGATGCCGGAGCTTGCGGAAATGGTTTCCGCGACGATCAGTGTCAGCCACATGAATCCCAGCGCGAAGCGCACGCCGACCAGAATCGAAGGCATTGCGCCGGGCAGGATCACATGCCAGAACAAGGCAAATCCGGACAGGCCATAGCTGCGCGACATTTCCACCAGCGCCGGGTCGATGTTGCGAATGCCGTGATAGGTGTTCAGATAAATCGGGAACAAAGTTCCTAGCGCGACCAGAAAAATCTTCGCGCTTTCATCGATGCCGAACCACAGGATCACCAGCGGAATCAGCGCCAGGTGCGGTACGTTTCGAATCATCTGCACGGAGCTGTCGAGCAGGCGTTCGCCCCATTTCGACAGGCCGGTGATGAAGCCCAGTGCCAGACCGATACCGCCGCCAATGGCAAAGCCGATGCCTGCGCGCCAGCCGCTGATGGCCAGGTGGTTCCAGATTTCGCCGCTCTTGACCAGCGTCACGCCTGCCTCGATCACAGCGCTCGGCGCCGGGAGGATCCGGGTAGACAGCCAGCCCGCGCTCACCGCCAGTTGCCAGATAGCCAGCAACAAGACGGGCAGCAGCCAGGGCGCCAGTTTGTGTGTCACTTTTTCCACGCTCATGGAGTTGTCTCCTCTCATTGCCTTGGCTTACTGCGCTTTCGCGACAGCGGCGGGTGGCGTCCAGATCACATCGGCGATGCTGAGCGGTTTGGGGATCAACTTGAGCTGATAGAACGTATCGGCGATCTTCTGTTGGGCGGCGATGGTTTCAGGGGTGATGAACAATGCGCCATAGCCCTGGCGCTTGACTGACACATTCGTGATGTCTTCGGGCAAGCCCAGCAGAGGCGCAACTTGTTTGGTCACTTCGTCCGGGTTGGCCTTGGACCATTCGCCCACTGCCCGCACTTCTTCAACCAGGGTCTGGATGACTTTCGGATGCTGTTGCGCGTATGGCCTGGTTGCCAGGTAGAACTGGTTGTTGTCGACGATGCCTTTGCCATCACGCAAGGTGCGCGCCTGAAGTTGTTGCTCGGCGGCAGCCTGATACGGGTCCCAGATCACCCACGCATCGACACTGCCACGCTCGAACGCTGCCCGCGCATCGGCCGGCGGCAGGAACACGGTCTGGATGTCGGTGTACTTGAGGCCTGCCTCTTCCAGCGCCCGCACCAGCAGGTAATGCACGTTTGAGCCTTTATTGAGGACGACTTTTTTGCCCTTGAGGTCTTTGACCGACGTGATCGTCGAATCCTTGGGGACCAGAATCGCCTCGCTGGTTGGCGCGGGCGGCTCGGAGGCGACGTACAGCAGATCGGCTCCAGCGGCCTGCGCGAAGACCGGTGGCGTTTCGCCGGTGACGCCAAAGTCGATCGAGCCGACATTCAGGCCTTCGAGCAATTGCGGTCCGCCCGGAAACTCGGTCCATTGCACCTGGACGCCCTGATCCGCGAGTTTCTTTTCCAGTGAGCCTTTGGCTTTGAGCAGAACCAGCGTGCCGTATTTCTGATAGCCGATCCGCAAGGTGTCGGCTTGAGCTTGGGTAAGGACGCCGAAAGTGACCGCCGCAGCAAACAGAGCGACCAGGCCTCGACGCAAAATGACGGTGCCCATGGCACGCTCCTTTGCTGTGTAGCTAACAGGTTGCACCTGCTCGTCCGATGGCGGACCAGTGAGGTGTTGAGTGGGATTCATTGCTCGCGATTTCAGCGAGACGGACAGACCTTAACAGGGCTTTGTTATTCACTAAAATCATATTTATTCATTTGGTTAGCACCAAAATGAATATGCGTTCGAGTCTTGGATGAGCCCCAAGCCAGGCAGTCCACTCGATCACAGCAACCAAGGCCGGTTGCCGCTGGTGGAAGTGAGCCCGCTCACGAACAGCCCGGAGCACCCATGTTGAACACAGAACCTACGTGACCACGCTCAATCCCCACGCTGGCGGCGCTTGGCTCAAGCGGCGATTTCGGCTTTCGAAAAAAAAGGGCCGATAAATCGGCCCGAATGTCGTGGTTGAAACGGTGGATCAGCGGTTGGGCTGAGGCGTCAGACGCAGGTAAGGGGTAACGGCTTTATAGCCTTTTGGAAAACGCTGCTTGATCTCGTCCTCGTCCTTGATCGAGGGAACGATGACCACGTCCTCGCCATCCTTCCAGTTCGCAGGCGTCGCGACTTTGTAGTTGTCGGTCAACTGCAACGAGTCGATCACCCGCAGGATTTCATGGAAGTTACGGCCGGTGCTGGCGGGATAGGTAATGGTCAGGCGCACTTTTTTGTTCGGATCGATCACGAACAACGAGCGAACCGTCAGCGTCTCGCTGGCGTTGGGATGAATCAGGTCGTAGAGCTCGGACACCTTGCGATCGGCGTCCGCCAGAATCGGGAAGTTGACCAATGTGTTTTGCGTGGAGTTGATGTCATCGATCCATTTCAGGTGTGAATCGACCGGGTCCACGGAGAGCGCGATGGCTTTGACGTCGCGCTTGTCAAATTCGTCCTTGAGCTTTGCGGTGAAGCCCAACTCGGTGGTGCAAACGGGCGTGAAATCGGCCGGGTGAGAAAACAGCACGGCCCACTTGCCGCCCAGCCACTCGTGAAACCTGATGCGTCCCTCGCTGGAATCCTGTTCGAAGTCGGGGGCGATATCGCCAAGTTTGAGGCCCATGTCGTCAGCTCCTTTGGTGATGTTTTATCGCCCTACTGTGCATGCCTGCGTGGAAAAAATAAAAGACCGAATGGCAATGGCGAGCAGCCTTTCCGGTATAAAAAAAGTAGCGATGCTAATGGACGGGCATAAAAAAGCCCCGCCGAAGCGGGGCTCTTTTCAACTTAACGACTCGCTACGCTTATTTGAAGGCGTAGGTGTAGTTGAAGATAACGCGGGTCTGGTCAGTGTTAGCTTGGCTGCCAACAAGATCATCATCCGAGCGCAGGTTTGCACGACGTACAGTCACGCCGAAGCCCTTCATGAAGCCATCTTGGAAGACGTAGTCCACACGCATGTCACGTTCCCACTCCGAGCCACGGCCGGCAGTTGCGCTGTTCAGACGCACCTGATCACCGTGCAAGTAAGCGATGGCAGCTTTCAGGCCTGGAACGCCCAAGCGAGCGAAGTCATACGAGTACTGACCAAAACGGGTCTTCTCACCGGCACGGGTGAAGTTGGTGATCATACTGTCGGTGAACAGGTAGACGCTGGAACCGCCCTCACCTTCGTTACGACCACGGTTGTCAACTACACTGCCGTTGCTGATAAACGGCATACCGCCGTCGTCGCTGACGCTCTGATAACCCAGCAGGAATGCGTTGCCACCCAGGGTATAGGTGAACATTGCGGTCCAGGTGTTGTTATCGACTTCGCCGTTATCGTTATAACCGTTGGCGAACTTGTAACCCGTGTTGGTGGTTTGGCTGTTCTTGCCGTCGGACGTGCTGTGGAAATAGCGCAGGTCAGTCTTGAAAGACTGATCTTCAGCGATCGGCAGGACGTGCACCAGACCGAAGAACTGCTGCTTGTAGTAGTCTTCCAGGTTGGCGTAGTAGTACTGCAGCGTCAGGTCTTTGGTAGCTTTCCAGTCAGCACCGGCGAACTGGAAATTGTTGGAGCCTTTAGTACCGCCGCCTACTGACAGGTTGTCATAGTTGCTGGAAGCACGACCCGCTGCTTTGGTCAACTTACCTGCAGTCAGTGTCAGGGTGTCGATATCCTTGGAAGTCAGGATGCCGCCTTCAAAGGTTTGTGGCAGCAGACGGCCATCGTTCGCAACCAGGATCGGCAGGTTTGGCTGAAGAGCATTACCTACTTTCAGCTCGGTTTTGGAAATCTTGACCTTGGCGTTAGCACCGCCACGGCTCCACGAACTTACAGCAGAGCCATCGCTGTCGCTTGGGAAGAAGTTGCTGTTATCCGGGTGGTGACCTTTACCACCATCCAGATGAAGGCCGTAGATGCCTTGAACATCAAGACCGAAGCCCACAGTACCTGGCGTATAGCCAGAGATGAAGTTGAAAATAAGGCCTTCGCCCGCTTCACGCTGGTCGGCACCACCATCACGGTTGTCGCCTTCAAACCACATGGTACGGGAACTGATCGATGCTTTGCTGTCGTCGATGAAACCAGCTGCACCAGCCTGCGTGGCCAAAACACTGACAGATACGGCCAAGGCCAGGGTGGACTTCTTCATTGTGTATCGCTCCTCTTGAATCTAATTTTTGTATTTCCTTGGTTCTGAGACCGAAGGCTCAAGACCGCGGATGCGCGATTAGCGCTGGACCTGACTCGGCGAGTCAATGGCCCCAAGACTAATTGACTAGACCGCCTTTTCAGCTGGCTGCAAGGTAAGGGAAATCCTTTAAACCTAAAAAGACTTGTTTGACCTGCTTTTATGCCAAGCAGTTATATGTCACAAGTCGTTTCAGCCGTCCGATGCGGAGTGTATCGGCCTCGAAAGCTAATTCCCAAAAAATATTTCTAACCCGTTCGTCAGATCGATAAGTTTTGCCACATCGTACGACCGGTTCTCGACCGCCCAGTCACGGGCGGCTTGCGAAATAACATGAGAAACACCAAATCAACTCTCTGAAAAATAAGACTTTTATAGCCGCGTAGACGCAATTGTTACAGTTGTCACCCTGCTATTCGTCTCTTTTTTCCGAGAGATCGAGAGCGCATTCGTCGGATGACTGTGAACGCCAACCGTCTGGTTCTCTCGCTTGAAAAATCCATGATGGCCCCTGCGCAGCCTTGCGATGCGAAGCATGCGGATGTAGGGCAAAAGCATCCCTGGAACGGACCTCGCGATCCTATTTACAGTTTGTGACATTTCGATGAAATCTCGTCAAGCGATTGCATCTTTTTGATTTTTTGAGGTCCCGCGCTGCGGCGCTCGGGAAATTCTCTCTAAGCACATGCGAAAAAGTTATTTATTTCCGGATTCTTAGATCATTTACGCTCCGCGATATTCAGTCCTCGGCCTGCCCTGATCCGGAGCGTCATCATGAAACTGCTTAAACCCCTTCGCCTGTTTGCTGCGCTTTCACTGGCAGGTTCAGCTTTGCTCGCCCACGCCGCGGACTTCACGGTTGCATACCAGACGACCGTGGATCCGGCCAAGGTTGCCCAGGCCGATGGCGCCTACGAAAAAGCAACCGGTTCAGATATCTCCTGGCGCAAGTTCGATAACGGTGCTGACGTGATCACTGCGATCGCCAGTGGCGACGTGCAGATCGGCTACCTCGGTTCAAGCCCGCTGACGGCGGCAGCGACGCGCAAGGTGCCGGTGGAGACCTTCCTGATCGCCACGCAAATTGGCGCGGCCGAAGCGCTGGTGGCGCGTAACGGCTCCGGCATCAACAGCCCGCAGGATCTGGTCGGTAAAAAAGTGGCCGTGCCATTCGTTTCCACTGGCCACTACAGCCTGCTGGCAGCGCTGAAACACTGGAACATCGACCCGGCGAAAGTGACGATCGTTAACCTTGCGCCACCCGCGATTGCAGCTGCCTGGAAGCGCGGCGACATCGACGCAACCTACGTGTGGGATCCGGCGCTGGGCGTCGCCAAGGAAACCGGGAAGGTACTGATCACCTCCGGTGAGCTCGCAAAAGTCGGCGCACCGACCTTCGATGCCTGGATCGTGCGCAAGGATTTCGCCGACAAACACCCCGACATCGTCAAAGCCTTCGCCAAAACCACGCTTGATGCTTACGCCGAATACCGCAAGGACCCTGCAGCGTGGCTGGCCAACAGCAGCAATGTCGACAAGTTGGTGAAATTGTCCGGCGCCAAACCGACCGATATCCCTGGCCTGCTGCAAGGCAACGTCTATCCGCTGGCAGCCGATCAGGCCACAGAGCTGGGCGCCCCCACCACCGAGGCGATCACCAAAACCGCTGCGTTCCTGAAAGAGCAAGGCAAGGTCGACGCAGTGCTGGCTGATTACACCCCGTACGTGAGCGCGAAGTTCGTGACGCAATAAGCGGCGTCCCGGCCCCCCACGCAGCACGTACCTATATATAGAAGCGGAGTCATTGCCATGGCCTTATTGCAGCTGGAGCGCATCAGCGCACAGTACCCCGGTGCGGCCAAACCGGTGCTGTCGGACATTTCCCTGAGTCTTGGCCCCAAGCAATTGCTGGTAGCGCTCGGGCCATCCGGCAGCGGCAAGACTTCACTGCTCAATCTGATTGCCGGTTTCGTCACGCCCAGCGCAGGGCGCATCACCCTGGACAATGTCCCGGTGGAAGGCCCAAGCGCGGAGCGTGGCGTGGTTTTTCAGGATGACGCGCTGCTGCCTTGGCAAGACGTGCTGGCCAACGTTGCCTTTGGTCTTGAACTGGCCGGCGTACCCCGCGAACAGCGTGAAACCAAAGCGCGGGAGATGCTGGCGCTGGTTGACCTCGCCGGCTTCGACAAGCGCCGCATCTGGCAGTTGTCCGGCGGGCAAAAGCAGCGCGTCGGCCTGGCGCGCGCGCTGGCTGCCGACCCACGCGTCCTGTTGATGGACGAACCCTTCGGCGCGCTGGACGCATTCACTCGCGAACAGATGCAGGAACTGCTCCTGCAAATCTGGCAACGCAGCGCCAAACCCGTTTTCCTGATTACCCACGACATCGAAGAAGCGGTCTTCCTGGCGACCGACCTGATTCTGCTGGCACCTGATCCTGGGCAAATCGTCGAGCACCTGCAGCTGGACTTCGGCCAACGCTACAGTGCGGGCGAGTCGGCACGCGCGATCAAGTCGGACCCACGCTTCATCGAAACCCGCGAGCACGTGCTCGCCAAAGTGTTTTCCCAGCGCCAGACAATTCGGGACCAATTGGCATGAGTGGCTTCCAGACGCCCAGCCCGGCCGACACGATCACCACCCGTCTGCCGACCAAGCCCCATCGAGCATCAGGCTTTCACCTCAGCACTCGCAGCATCAGCGTGCTGACGCTCGCCGTTCTGCTAGGCAGCTGGTGGCTGGTAACCGCACTGGAGTGGGTCGAACCCTTGTTTCTTCCGCCGCCATCGGCCGTGCTCCAAAAAGCCTGGCTGCTGATGACCAAAGGCTACATGGAGTCCACGCTCTGGCAGCATCTGGGGGCGAGTTTGCAGCGCATTGGCCTGGCGCTGCTGTTCGCGGTGCTCACGGCCATTCCCGTGGGAATCTCCATCGGTCATAACCGGATCGCTCGCGGGATTTTCGATCCGCTGATCGAGTTCTATCGTCCGATCCCTCCGCTGGCCTACCTGCCGCTGATCGTGATCTGGTGCGGGATCGACGAGTTCTCCAAGGTGCTGCTGATTTATCTGGCGATCTTTGCGCCGATTGCGATCGCCACCGCGACCGGCGTGCGCACTGTCGACAGCGCAAAAATACGCGCCGCGCAATCACTCGGCGCCAGCCGCTGGCAGCTGATTCGCCACGTCATCTTGCCCAGCGCGCTGCCCGACATCCTCACCGGCGTACGCATCGGGCTGGGCGTCGGCTGGTCGACACTGGTCGCAGCCGAATTGATCGCAGCCACCAGCGGGCTGGGCTTCATGGTTCAGTCGGCCGCGCAGTTTCTGGTCACCGACGTTGTGGTGCTGGGAATCCTCGTGATCGCCCTGATCGCCTTCGCGTTGGAAATGGGCCTGCGCGCACTGCAGCGCAAGCTGGTGCCGTGGCACGGCCAGACTCACTGACTGAACCCGACGACCGAACCCGATGACTGACCACGCCGACACTTCGGCGCCCAACACACGAGAACCCTCATGAGCATTCATATCACCACGCTCAGCCCGTCATTGGGCGCGCAAATCAGCGGCGTGGACCTGAGCCGGGACCTGACGAGCGCAGAACGCGATGCCATCGAACGCGCCTTGCTCGAACATCAGGTGCTGTTCTTCCGGGACCAACCAGTGACGCCGCAACAACAGGCGCGCTTCGCGGCCCATTTCGGCGACCTGCATATTCATCCGATCTACCCGAACGTCCCTGAGCAGCCAGAAGTGCTGATCCTCGACACGGCAGTGACGGACGTGCGCGATAACGCCATCTGGCACACCGACGTTACGTTTCTGCCGACGCCCGCTTTGGGGGCGGTACTCAGCGCCAAGCAGCTGCCGGCTTATGGCGGGGACACGCTGTGGGCGAGCGGGATCGCGGCGTTCGAGGCGTTGTCGGCGCCGATGCGATCGCTGCTCGACGGTCTGACCGCCACCCACGACTTCACTCGCTCATTTCCTCTGGAACGCTTTGGCAGCACGGCCGAAGACCTCGCGCGCTGGGAGGAAACCCGGCGCAAGAATCCGCCGCTGTCGCACCCGGTGATACGTACGCATCCGGTCAGCGGGCGGAAGGCGCTATTCGTGAATGACGGTTTCACGACACGGATCAACGAACTGGAACCCGCAGAAAGCGAAGCCATTTTGAAAATGCTCTTCGCCCATGCCACGCGGCCGGAGTTCACCATTCGCTGGCGTTGGCAGGAAAACGACGTGGCAATGTGGGACAACCGCGTGACGCAGCATTACGCGGTGGACGATTACCGCCCGCAACGCCGGGTGATGCATCGCGCCACGATTCTGGGAGATGCGCCGTTCTGACAGGGGGCTCGATGCCGCTCTACGTGTCACGTTCGCCTTCCCAAGCTGAGCCGTGCATCACTTTGGTCACCCGTCACCGGAAAATGCGCGAATAGCGTGCAAAAGTGATCAATAAACACCCAAATCTGAACGCGAGAACGAAAGAGGAAACGCCCTCCGTGAGCACGGCACAACGAGATTGAGGCTATAAAACGGGGTATCGCGGGGCACTTTTACCTTTCCCGCGCAGGATTTCCAAAACTGGCACGCTGCCTGCAATAGGTTAAGTATCACCAGTTTTGGGGACCTTGGTACAGGCAGGCCGGGGATTCCCCTCTTTTATTCCTCCCGCAGACTCACCTCGAGTCTCCAGCGCCCGTCCTGAGTTGCACCGCGCCATTGGCCGTGCAACGGACGGGCCGCCAGCAGGTTCAGCAACAATCCCTTATCGCTTCTTTGCACTCTCCAGCGCACGTCTTTGCCGTTGAGCTTGAGCTCGCCGTGCTGCGCTTGCCCCTGGGCGTTGAACAACAAGGCCACGGCGCCGTCGATGTGTTCGCCATGCAGCTGCGGCTCTCGGTTGAACCACACCGCAACGCCATCTTGCAGCACCTCTATCTGCTGCAATGCCACGGGATCGGGCGTGGTCAGCCGGCCGATCATCAAGCCGACCATGAATCCGATAATCGCGATGGAGCCTAAAACACGAGGCCATAGCTTCGGCCTCGGGTCCTCTTCGGGGGTAGAATGCACCCCATCCTTATGTTCGGAGCCGTGCATGTTTCACGTGATCCTTTTTCAACCAGAAATTCCGCCGAATACCGGCAACATCATCAGGCTTTGCGCCAACAGCGGCTGCAGCCTGCATTTGATCGAACCGTTGGGTTTCGAACTCGATGACAAGCGACTGCGTCGTGCCGGTCTCGATTACCACGAGTACGCCACACTGCATCGCCACGCCGACCTGGCGAGTTGCCTGGAGAGCATCGGTCAACCGCGTCTGTTCGCTTTTACCACAAAGGGTTCGCGACCCTTTCACGATGTGGCGTTTCAGGAAGGCGATGCGTTCCTTTTCGGCCCGGAGAGCCGCGGCCTGCCACCGGAGGTGCTGGACCCGTTGAGCAGCGAACAGCGCCTGCGTTTGCCAATGCGTGAAGGATGCCGCAGTTTGAACCTCTCGAACACCGTGGCCGTTGCGGTCTACGAGGGCTGGCGGCAATTGGGGTTCAAATGACCTTGAAGGGCGTGCAATCCACGGCTGTAGGAGCGTGGCTTGTCCCGCGATCTGCCGGGCACTGGCAGCAAATGCAGGGTTCACGGTGCATCCAGTTCACCGCATCACACGATTTCACGACGGGTTCCCCGCCGATCGCGGGACAAGCCGCGCTCCTACCACTTCAGCATTCGCCTTTATAAAAAAAGCGCCCATAAGGGGCGCTTTTTCTTTGCAGCAAATGCTTACTGAACGGTCGGGGTCTCGCCCGCTTCCTGCATGCGTTGCAGCTCTTGAGCGTACAGTGCGTCGAAGTTCACCGGCGCCAGCATCAGCGCTGGGAACGAGCCACGGACAACCAGGCTGTCGATGGTTTCGCGCGCGTACGGGAACAGAATGTTCGGGCAGAAGGCGCCAAGGGTGTGGCTCATGGACGCGTCGTCCAGGCCCTTGATCAGGAAGATACCCGCCTGCTGGACTTCCGCGATGAACGCGATTTCGTCGCCGTTCTTCACTTCGACCGACAGGGTCAGAACGACTTCGTAGAAATCGTTTTCCAGCTGCTTCTGGCGAGTGTTCAGGTCCAGGCTCACGCTTGGGGTCCACTCCTGACGGAAGATCGCCGGGCTTTTCGGCGCTTCGAACGACAGGTCGCGAACGTAGATGCGCTGCAGGGAAAACTGTGGAGCTTCTTCGTTGGAAGTGGCGCCGTTATTCGGTTGATCGGTCATCTCAGATCCTTACTTTTGAGGTCTTGTAGGGTTCGAATTCAGGCGCTCAGCAGCGCGTCGAGCTTGCCGGCGCGCTCCAGTGCAAAGAGGTCATCGCAACCGCCGACGTGGACCGAACCGATCCAGATCTGCGGAACCGAGGTACGCCCGGCTTTTTTGGTCATTTCAGCGCGAAGCTGGGGCTTGCCGTCGACCTTGATCTCTTCGAAGTCGACATTCTTGCTCGCCAGCAGGTACTTGGCGCGGGAGCAATAAGGGCAATAATCGCTGGAGTAGACGACGACTTCAGCCATTTCACTTCACCAGCGGCAGGTTGTCAGCACGCCACGACGAAATGCCGCCCGACAGCTTGGCGGCGGTGAAGCCGGCCTTGAGCAGCTCGCGAGCGGTGTGGCCCGCGTGCTGGCCTGCGGCATCGACGATGATGAGGGTCTTGGACTTGTATTTTTCAAGCTCGGAGGTGCGAGTCAGCACCTTGTCCTGAGGGAAGTTCAGCGCGCCGACGATGTGCCCGGTGGCGTAATCCTTCTTGGCCCGTACGTCGATGACAACCGCTTCATCGCGATTGACCAGTGCGGTCAGCTCACCGGTGCTCAGGCTACGGCCGCCTTTGCTAAGCTCCGTTGCAATCAACAGCGCCAGCAGGATGACAAAAGCGCCAGCCAGTAAATAGTGGTTAGTGGCAAATTCAATCAGGTGAGCAACCATCATCAGGTTCCAGGGCGTTAAAATGTCGGCCAGTATACACAGCCCCCAAGGTCGGCCAAAGCCCGTACGGCAGTGACGCCGTTTGAACTTCAACCTAAACTGTCGATCTTTTTTCTACTTCACCTATTTGCCAAGAGTGGGATTCATGACTACCACGCCTAAACCTTTGGTTCTGATCATCCTGGACGGCTTCGGTCACAGCGACAGCCATCACGGCAACGCGGTCTACGAAGCGAAGATGCCGGTCTTCGATCGCCTCTACAAGACCATGCCTAACGGCCTGATCTCCGGTTCCGGCATGGACGTCGGTCTGCCCGACGGGCAGATGGGCAACTCCGAAGTCGGCCACATGAACCTGGGTGCCGGCCGCGTGGTTTATCAGGATTTCACTCGCGTCACCAAAGCGATTCGCGACGGCGAGTTCTTCGAGAACCCGGCCATCTGCACCGCTGTGGACAAGGCCGTTGGCGCAGGCAAGGCGGTTCACATTCTGGGTCTGCTGTCTGACGGTGGCGTGCACAGCCACGAAGACCACCTGGTGGCGATGGTCGAACTGGCTGCCAAGCGTGGCGCCGACAAGATTTATCTGCACGCCTTCCTGGACGGTCGCGATACGCCGCCGCGCAGCGCTCACAAGTACCTCGACACCATGGAGACGGCCTACAAGCGTCTGGGCAAAGGTCGTACGGCCACAATCATTGGCCGTTATTTCGCCATGGACCGTGACAACCGTTGGGACCGCGTCGAATCCGCCTACAACCTGATCGTCGACGGCACGTCTGAATTCCAGGCCGAGACCGCCAAGGCCGGGCTGGATGCAGCGTACGGGCGTGACGAGAACGACGAATTCGTCAAAGCCACACGCATCGGCGAGCAGGTCAAAGTCGAGGACGGCGACGCCGTCGTGTTCATGAACTTCCGCGCCGACCGCGCTCGCGAACTGACCCGCGTGTTCGTCGAGGATGACTTCAAAGATTTCGCCCGGGCTCGCCAGCCAAAATTGGCCGGCTTCGTGATGCTGACGCAATACGCCGCGAGCATTCCGGCACCTGCTGCATTCACTAAAGAAGGTCTGCACAACGTGCTCGGCGAGTACCTGTCGAACAACGGCAAGACCCAGCTGCGCATCGCCGAGACCGAGAAATACGCCCATGTGACGTTCTTCTTCTCCGGCGGCCGCGAAGAGCCGTTCCCGGGTGAAGAGCGCATCCTGATCCCTTCTCCGAAGGTTGCCACTTACGACCTGCAGCCGGAAATGAGCGCGCCGGAAGTGACCGACAAGATCGTCGACGCCATCGAAAACCAGCGTTATGACGTGATCGTCGTCAATTACGCGAACGGCGACATGGTTGGCCACAGCGGCATCATGGAGGCCGCAATCAAAGCGGTCGAATGCCTGGACGTGTGCGTGGGTCGCATCACCGAGGCGCTGGAAAAAGTGGGTGGCGAAGCGCTGATCACAGCCGACCACGGCAACGTCGAGCAAATGACCGATGACACGACCGGTCAGGCTCACACCGCGCATACCACAGAGCCGGTGCCATTCGTCTATGTCGGCAAGCGTGACCTGAAAGTCCGTGAAGGCGGTGTGCTGGCGGACGTCGCGCCGACCATGCTGACGTTGCTGGGCATGGACATTCCGAAAGAAATGACCGGCACCTCGATCCTGATCGCCAAGTAAGGCGCCCGGAACCGGCCTGTCAGCGACTGACAGGCCGGCTCTTATAGGTGCAAGCCCCTATATTTGTATGAAATGTCTGAAAGGCTCGTCCACAGAGCGTTTTTTTTGCAGCCACTGGCGGGCATACTAGTCCCGTCTTCACTCCCGGTATCGCCCAACCTCATGCTTCGCGCCCTGATCGCCTTTGCTTTGATTTGTCTGCTCAGTCCGGCCTTTGCCGATGACGAGCGCGCACAAACCCAGAAACAGCTGGATGCCACACGTCAGGACATCACCGAGCTGAAGAAGGCCTTGAGCCAGCTGCAGGAAGAAAAGTCCGGCGTCCAGAAAGATCTGCGCTCTACCGAAACCGAAATGGGCAAGCTGGAAAAGCAGGTGGAGGCCCTGCAAAAAGAACTAAAAAAGAGTGAAACCGAGCTTCAACGGCTCGACGGCGAGAAAAAAAAACTCCAGAGCGCCCGCGTTGAACAGCAGCGCCTGATCGCGATTCAAGCCCGCGCGGCCTATCAGAGCGGCCGGCAGGAATACCTCAAGCTGCTGCTGAACCAGCAGAATCCCGAGAAATTTGCCCGCACCCTCACCTATTACGACTACCTGAGCCAGGCGCGCCTGGAGCAGTTGCGCAATTTCAATGAAACCCTGCGCCAGTTGGCCGAGGTCGAGAAAGACATCGACCTGCAGCAGGCTCAGCTGTTGGTGCAGAAAAGCTCGCTGGACGACCAGAAATCCCAGCTCGACACGGTCCGCCAGGAGCGTCAGGTCGCCCTCGCCAAGCTGAATCAGGACTACAAGGCACGTGACCAGAAGCTACAGGCACGCCAGCAGGATCAGGCAGACCTGACTAAAGTCCTCAAGACCATCGAAGAAACCCTTGCCCGACAAGCCCGCGAAGCAGAAGAAGCGCGTCAGAAAGCGCTGCTCGCTCAGCAGGAAGCGGAGAAACGCCAGCGCGAACAGGAAGCACTGGCCAAAAGTCGCGGCAAAGACGACAGCGACGAAGCGCCGCGTCGGCCGGTAAAAGCGCCCGGCGCCATGGTTTCCAGCGCAGGGCAGTCCTATGGCGGACCTTTTGAACAAGCAAAAGGAAAACTTCCTTGGCCTGTCGATGGTCGATTGTTGGCGCGCTTCGGTGAAACCCGTGGCGATGACGAGCGGACCAAGTGGGACGGCGTGATGATCAGCGCTGCCGCAGGCAGTCAGGTACACGCTGTGCATGGTGGTCGTGTGGTCTTTGCCGACTGGTTGCGTGGCGCCGGCCTTCTGGTCATTCTCGATCACGGCAACGGTTATTTGAGTTTGTACGGTCACAACCAGAGTCTGTTGAAAGAGGCTGGTGACGTTGTAAAAGCCGGAGAGGCGATCTCCACCGTCGGCAACAGTGGTGGCGGTCAGGACACTCCGGCTCTGTATTTCGCTATTCGTCAGCAGGGTCGCCCTAGTGATCCGGCCCAATGGTGTCGCACTCAAGGATAAGTCGACACCTCACTCAGGAGTTCGTAAGACATGCTGTTTTCGTCCCGCCTCACCTCGCTGGCCCTGACTATCGCCGTGGTTATGGGCGCTCCTCTGGCGCACGCCGCCGGTGCCGCTCCGGCGACAACGCCTGCCGCGTCAGTGCCGGCCAATGCCGCGACCGTCAAGGCCCCGCTGCCGCTCGACGAGCTGCGCACCTTCGCCGAGGTGATGGACCGGATCAAAGCCGCGTACGTCGAGCCGGTGGATGACAAGACCCTGCTGGAAAACGCCATCAAAGGCATGCTCAGCAACCTCGATCCGCACTCCGCTTACCTGGGCCCGGAAGACTTCCAGGAACTGCAGGAAAGCACCAGCGGCGAATTTGGCGGCCTGGGCATCGAAGTGGGTGTCGAGGACGGCTTCATAAAAGTCGTCTCGCCCATCGATGACACGCCGGCTTCCAAGGCGGGCATCGAGGCGGGCGACCTGATCGTCAAGATCAACGGCACGCCGACCCAAGGCCAGACCATGCAGGAAGCGGTCGACAAGATGCGCGGCAAGATCGGCGAGAAAATCACCCTGACGCTGGTACGCGATGGCGGCAACCCGTTCGATGTGACGCTGGCGCGCGCCACCATTCAGGTCAAGAGCGTGAAGTCGCAGATGCTTGAGCCGGGCTACGGCTACATCCGCATCACGCAGTTCCAGGTCAAGACCGGCGAAGAAGTCGGCAAGGCGCTGGCCAAGCTGCGCAAAGACAACGGCAAGAAAATGAACGGCCTGATTCTGGACCTGCGCAACAACCCGGGTGGTGTGTTGCAGGCAGCCGTCGAAGTGGCCGACCATTTCCTGACCAAGGGCCTGATCGTCTACACCAAGGGCCGCATCGCCAATTCCGAACTGCGCTTCTCGGCCGATCCGGCCGACGCCAGCGAAGGCGCGCCTCTGGTGGTGCTGATCAACGGTGGCAGTGCCTCGGCGTCCGAAATCGTCGCCGGCGCATTGCAGGATCAGAAACGCGGCATCCTGATGGGCACCGATTCGTTCGGCAAAGGCTCGGTGCAGACCGTGCTGCCGCTGGCCAACGATCGCGCGCTGAAGATCACCACTGCGCTGTACTACACGCCAAATGGCCGTTCGATTCAGGCGCAGGGCATCAACCCGGACATCGAAGTCAAACGCGCCAAGGTCACGGCCGAAGCCGACGGCGACAACTATAAAGAGGCCGACCTGCTTGGCCATCTGGGCAACGGCAACGGCGGCGCGGACAAACCGACCACCAAAGCCAAGGCTGGCAAGGCGCGTCCGCAGGACGACGATTACCAGCTGAATCAGGCCCTCAGTCTGCTCAAGGGATTGAGTGTCACACGCGGCAATTGATATGCGCCTCTGGCTGACCGGGCTCTTCTGCGCCCTTGCTGTCATGACGGGCGTCGCGCAGGCGACGTCCGCCGAATCCTCCGCAACCGACGGCAAAAAGCCGAAGGTCGCGTACCTCAGCCTGATCATTGACGATCTCGGACAAAGCCCGGAGAAAGACAGCCGAGCGCTGGCCCTCCCCGGCCCGGTGACGCTGGCGATCATGCCGGACACGCCGCACGCCACCGACTTCGCGCGTCAGGCGCACAAAGCCGGCAAGACGGTCATGCTGCATATGCCGATGGATCCGGCCACCGGGCCGTATGCGTGGCGTCCCGATCTTGCGCTGCCTGAACTCGAGTCGCGGCTGAACGCGGCCCTGCTGAAAGTGCCGTATGCCGCAGGCATCAACAACCACGAGGGCAGCCGCATGACCGCCGAGCCGGTGGCGATGAGCTGGCTGGTCGGCGAACTGCAGCGCCGGCATCTGTTTCTGGTCGACAGCCGCACCAGCGCAAAGACAGTCGCCGCCGCCGAGGCACAGAAAATCGGTCTGGCAAGCGTCTCGCGCGATGTCTTCCTGGACGATGAACGCACGGCCGAAGCCATCAGCACTCAGCTGCAGACTGCGATCAAGCTGGCACACAAGCAGGGCTCTGCCGTGATGATCGGCCATCCGTATCCTGTGACGATGGACGTGCTCGAACGCGAACTGCCCAAGCTCAAGGCTCAGGGCATCGACTGGATCGAACTGCGCCACATGATCAGCATCCGGGGCAATCAGGCGATGACCGGGCACGGCAAGAACGGCGTGTACCGCTGACCCGCCGCTTTACCTTCCTTGAAATGGCAGCGCTCGCTGGCGCCAGCCGACCCGCTACGTTCGTCGGTTCTCTCGTCTGCGAGTGACCCGATACCTTCCTCAGTCCAGGCTCAGTTATGTCGTAAGTCCTTGTATGCGGAAGCATCCGGGTAATCGTCGTATTTCTGGCACCATCAAACACGCTATCGAAACAGCCTCCGATTCAGGTCATTAATTTGACAGAAACCGGCGCTGCTTTATGTTGGATCTCGAATGGATGCAGCGCCCCGTATTGGAGTGCCACCCCCGATCCACCCTTACTTCGATCAAGGCGCTCATGAATCCGACTCTCGCCCAACCCGATCGCGTATTGAAATACCGGCCTGAAATCGATGGGCTGCGTACGGTAGCCGTGCTCCCGGTGATCCTGTTTCACGCAGGCTTCACGTTCTTCTCCGGCGGCTTTGTCGGTGTCGATATTTTCTTCGTGATCTCGGGCTATCTGATTACGTCCATCCTGGCGGCGGAGATCGCGCAGGGGCATTTTTCCATTCTCAAATTCTACGAGCGACGGGCACGGCGGATTTTACCTGCGCTGTTCTTCGTGATCATCGCCACGCTGCCGTTCGCACTGGCCTGGATGCTCGACAGCGACCTTCAGAACCTGGGACGCAGCATCATGTCGGTGGCAGTGTTTGCGTCCAATCTGTTCTTCTGGCGCAACACCGACTACTTCGATCCCGCAGCGGGCGAACAACCGCTATTGCATACGTGGAGCCTGGCCGTCGAGGAGCAGTACTACATCTTCTTTCCGCTGTTCCTGCTGCTGGCCTGGAAACTCAAGAAGCCGGGCCTGACGCTGTTCATTCTGTGCATCACCTGCGTGTCGCTGGCGCTGGCCGAATGGGGCGCGACATACCATCCGGCGATCAATTTCTACCTGCTGCCAACCCGTGCGTGGGAGTTGCTGGCAGGCTCGCTGACGGCGATGGTGCTGTTCCGCACCTCCGGCGTCGCAGCACCCGCAGCGGGGTTCAAACCTTACAAGGCAGCGCTGGCAATCATCGGTGTTGCCATGGTGCTGTATTCGATCTTCGGCTTCGAAGAGACTACGCCCTTCCCCAGTCTCTACACCGTCATTCCCGTGCTGGGCACCTGCCTGATCATTCTGTTCGCCTCGCCGCAATGCGTCACCGGCAAGGTGCTGTCGCTCAAGCCGATGGTCTGGATCGGCCTGCTCTCGTACAGCGCCTATCTGTGGCACCAGCCGATTTTCGCGCTGTATCGCCTGTCGCCGCTGCAGTTCTCGAACTACGACGAGGCGATCTTCCCGCTGCTGATCATCGCTGTGTTCGTGCTGGCGTGGATCAGCTGGAAATACATCGAAGCGCCGTTTCGCTACAAGAACAGGATTTCCCAGGCTGGCGTGTTCAAGTGGGCCGTGGCCAGCATCGTGCTGCTGCTGGCGATCGGCGGGACGCTGAACACGGTGTTCAAACCGCAGGTCGACCCCACGGCCGTAAATGTGCAGGACTGCGATGGCTACGATTCGGGCGGGTCGGAACTGGTCTGCAAGAAGATCGGCACGGGCAGCCGGCTGGTGGTGTTGTTCGGCGACTCGCACGTCCTGCCGCTGGTGGATGCATTCAGCGAAGACGCGGGCATGACGTACATGTTCGTCTCGATTCCCGGCTGCCCGCCGCTGGTTGGGCTTGAGCGCTACGACGGCATCGGCAACAGCTCCAACTGCGACAAGCCGGGACAGCTTGCGCGGTATGCCGAACAGGTCGCCAATCTGCAGCCGGAGAAGATCATCCTGGTCGGCCGCTGGACGCTGTACATGCATGGCTGGCAGAAGAAAAACGTTCTGCAGAAGAAGCATCACCTTCTGCAGCTTGAAACAGGCGAGCAGGGCCTGACACCACAACAGGTCGTTGCCCGAGGCGTCGATTCGACGGTGAAGTTCTTCACCCGTACTACCCCCGAAAGCAAGCTGTTCATTCTGGAGCAAGTGCCCGATATCCAGATGTTCGGTCACGTCAAAGCGGTGGTCAGCGCGCTGGGCGACAACGTGCCCAGAACGGCTATCGACGCTTGGGATGCGGGGGAAATGGCGATGCTCGATCAAGAAACCAACGACGGTCAGCTCCAGGTCATCCGCACCAAGCAGTATTTCTGCAACGCAACCAGCTGTGAGATCGGCAAGGACAAGAGCTTCTATTACCTGGACGACAACCACCTGAGCGCTTCGGGCGCGAAGCTGTTGAGCGAGCCGTTGAAGATGGCGATTGCCGAGTGATGCCTCAAGGCGCCGTCAGCTGGCATCGACGCCGCTGACGGAGCGCTCGTCAGAGGTACTTGCCGAGAATGCTGTCGACCATGCCTTCTTTGCGCAGCTGATCGAGTGCCGCCTGCAGCCTGGCGACGACGTCATCGGGGGTGTCTTTGTTGAGCGCAAGAAACAATTCCGCGCTGTTGAAACGCAGCACGGTTTTCAGGCCGGTCACCCCTTCCTGACGGGCCAGATAACGTCCTGCGGGATCACCCGTGGCCCAGAGATCGATCTGACCCTCGACCAGCTTTTTGGCGTTGTCCTTGTCACTGAGCACCGTAATCGGGTTCATGCCCTGACGGTCCAGCTCTTCGGCGATGGCATCGCCTTTGTAAGCGCCGATTTTGTATTGCCGCGCCTCGTCCAGCGAGGACAGCTGGATCGGGCTGTCCGCGCGCGCGAGCATGATCCAGTCATCGGGGCCGATCGGGCCGACCCATTTGAAGAGTTTCTCGCGCTCAGGCAGACGCGCCGTCACGAACACGCCGTAACCGGGCTTTTCCAGGGCGAGCTTGTAGATTCGATCCCACGGGAATCGCAGGGTCATGTTGTAGCCGATGCCGGCCCGCTTGAAGGTTTCGCGCACGATCTCGACGGCGATGCCCTTGATATTGCTTTCCTGGGCGAAATTCTTGCCGTCGGTCGCCATGTTGTAAGGCGGGAAGTTTTCGGTGAGAAGCACCATTGAATAACCCGGCGCATCGTCTGCACGGGCAGTTCCTGACAGCAATGCAGCCACGCTGATCAGCGCAAGAAAAACACCTTTGAACATATCCCTGGCACCCGATCCTGACGACGGCAAGAGAGTGCCGTTAACCTCGGGCGTTGTCCAGTTCGGGAATGGGTGTGGTCGCTTTCAGGACAGAGGTGTCTCGAAGCGTCTGGGGCGGGGTTTCAGCGCTTTGATGGTTCGCACGTTCGTTGATCGTGCTCGCGCTCCGCGTGGGAATGCAGGGCAGCACGCTCCGCGTCCCTGTGGCGCAGAACGTCACGTAAGTCACTCCCACGCAGAGCGTGGGAGCGATCATTCACTGACAGGCACAAACCCGCGGCTATCAGCGAACCACGATGCCTTGCCTGGCCATGAACGCTTTCGCTTCCGGCACGGTGTATTCGCCAAAGTGGAAAATACTCGCGGCCAGCACGGCGCTCGCGTGCCCCTCGATCACGCCATCAGCCAGATGCTGCAGGCTGCCCACACCACCCGAAGCGATCACCGGAATGCCCAGCGCGTCGCTGATGGCGCGCGTGACGCCCAGATCGAAGCCGTTTTTCATGCCGTCCTGATCCATGCTGGTCAGCAGGATTTCACCGGCACCCAGGCCTTCCATCTTTTTCGCCCACATGACCGCATCCAGCCCGGTCGGCTTGCGACCGCCGTGGGTGAAGATTTCCCAGCGCGGCTCCTCGCCTGGCGCGGACACCTTCTTGGCATCGATGGCAACGACGATGCACTGCGAACCGAAGCGCGCAGCCGCCTCGCCGACGAACTCGGGATTGAACACCGCCGCGGTGTTGATCGACACCTTGTCGGCACCGGCGTTGAGCAAGTTGCGAATGTCCTGAACGCTACGCACGCCGCCACCGACGGTCAGCGGGATGAACACCTGGCTGGCCATGCGTTCGACGGTGTGCAGCGTGGTGTCACGACCATCGACACTGGCGGTAATGTCGAGAAAGGTAATTTCATCGGCACCCTGCTCGTCATAACGACGGGCGATCTCCACCGGATCACCGGCGTCGCGGATGTTCTCGAACTTCACGCCCTTGACCACGCGGCCGTTATCGACGTCGAGGCAAGGGATGATGCGCTTGGCGAGGGCCATGGGCCTAATCTCCGAAAGTTTGGACACCTGCAGGAGCGCGCTTGCCCGCGATGGCGGCGTGTCAGTCCCGGATGTGCGACTGATACAACGCCATCGCGGGCAAACGCGGTCCTACAAATCAGATCGAGTACTGATCACAGAACGCCTGGGCTTCAGCCACATCCAGCGTGCCTTCGTAGATCGCGCGACCGGTAATGGCGCCGACGATGCCCGGTGCCTTTGCGTCGAGCAGCGCCTTGATGTCGCCCAGGTTGTGAATCCCGCCGGACGCAATGACCGGGATCTTCGTGGCCGCCGCCAGCGCGGCCGTAAACGGAACGTTGCAGCCCTGCATCATGCCGTCTTTGGCGATGTCGGTATAAACGATGGCCGAGACGCCGTCCGCTTCGAAACGTTTGGCCAGGTCGATCACCTGAACCGAGCTGACTTCCGCCCAGCCATCGGTGGCGACGAAGCCGTCTTTAGCGTCCAGACCGACGATCACTTTGCCGGGGAAGGCGCGGCACGCCTCGGCGACGAACTCAGGCTCTTTGACCGCCTTGGTGCCGATGATCACGTAGCTCACGCCCGCCTTGACGTAGTGCTCGATGGTCTCCAGCGAGCGAATGCCGCCGCCGATCTGGATCGGCAGGGTCGGGTAGCGCTTGGCGATGGCGGTAACCACATCACCGTTGACCGGCTGACCTTCGAACGCGCCGTTCAGGTCGACCAGATGCAGACGGCGGCAACCGCCTTCGACCCACTTGGCAGCCATGCTCACCGGATCGTCGGAAAACACCGTGGAATCTTCCATGCGGCCTTGGCGAAGGCGCACACAGGCACCGTCTTTGAGGTCGATAGCGGGGATAATCAGCATGCTTTTTCCTTCGTCAAAAGAGCTGCGAGCTGCGAGCTGAAAGCTGCCAGCAGGCGCGCGTCAATCATTGTTGCAGCTTGCGTGTCGAAGCTGCTCTCAGTTCTTTTCCAACGCCCAGACGTCGCTTTCAATGCTTTCGAAGCGCTCTTTCAAATGCACCTGCACATCGAAAATCGCCCGGTTGTAGTAATGCGGCGCAATTTCGCGAGTGAACAATTCCAGGATTTCAGCCGCTTCGAATGAACCCAGGTCCAGTTCGAAGCGGTCCTCCATGAAGCGCTTGATCTTGTGGCACGCCTCACTCTCCTGCTCGGAAGTGAGGGTCAGGATCGGCGCCTTGTTCTTCTTGCTCATTACCAGCGGCCATCCCACGCGGCGAAGTTCTGCAGCAATTGCAGGCCATGGGTGTGGCTCTTCTCCGGGTGGAACTGCACCGCGAAGCGCGAGCCATCGGCCAGCGCCGCAGCGAAATCACGACCGTAATGACCGCGCCCGACGATCTGCCGCGGGTTCGGCGAGTCGATGTAGTAGCTGTGCACGAAATAGAATCGCGCCTGATCCGGAATGCTGTGCCACAGCGGGTGATCCACTGCCTGCGTCACTTCGTTCCAGCCCATGTGCGGGACTTTCAGGTGCTGGCCGTCTTCGTGAAGGTCCTTGCCGAAGAAGCGCACCTGACCTGGAAACACGCCGATGCAGTCCACGCCGTCGTTTTCTTCACTGCGATCCATCAGCGCCTGCATGCCGACGCAGATGCCCAGAAACGGACGATCCTGGCTGACTTCACGCACCAGCGCGTCGAACCCCAGACGGCGGATCTCAGCCATGCAGTCGCGGATCGCGCCAACGCCGGGAAACACCACGCGGTCGGCCTCACGGATGACGTCGGCATCGCTGGTGATCAGCACCCTTCCGGCGCCAACGTGCTCCAGCGCCTTGGCCACGGAGTGCAGATTGCCCATGCCGTAGTCGATTACTGCAACGGTCTGCATTACAAAACGCCCTTGGTCGAAGGCATCTGGCCAGCCATGCGGTCGTCCAGTTCAACCGCCATGCGCAACGCGCGGCCGAACGCCTTGAAGACGGTTTCGATCTGGTGATGAGTGTTGTGGCCGCGCAGGTTGTCGATGTGCAGGGTGACGTTGGCGTGGTTGACGAAGCCCTGGAAGAATTCCTGGAACAGGTCCACGTCGAAGCCGCCGACCGTGGCACGGGTATAAGGCACGTGCATGTGCAGGCCAGGACGACCGGAGAAGTCGATGACCACGCGCGACAGCGCTTCATCCAGCGGGACGTAGGCGTGACCGTAACGACGGATGCCCTTTTTGTCGCCGATGGCTTTGCTGAAGGCCTGACCCAGGGTGATACCGACGTCTTCCACGGTGTGGTGGTCGTCGATGTGCAGGTCGCCCTTGCTCTCGATATCCAGATCGATCAGCCCGTGACGGGCGATCTGGTCGAGCATGTGTTCAAGAAAAGGAACGCCGATATCGAATCGGGCCTTTCCGGTGCCATCCAGGTTGATCGAGGCTTTGATCTGAGTTTCCAGGGTGTCGCGCTCGACGAACGCCTTACGTTCGGCCATCACCAGCTCCGCAAAATCATTGGGCGAAAAGGCGGACATTATAGGCGTGTGGCGGGGAAACAGAAACACGAAGGGTGAGATCACTGACGGGCTGAATCCAGCGCCGCGAGCGTTAGACATGTGCATACAGGCACATGCAAGCGACCTCAAAACAAATGTGGGAGCGCGCTTGCTCGCGAATGGGCCCGCTCATTCAACATCTCTGTCGATTGTCGGACCGCTTTCGCGAGCAAGCTCGCTCCCACAGATTTTGCGTCGGCCTGAAGATGCTCAGGCCGATTCCAACAGCAACTTAGTGAAACAGCACCGCAGTCTTCTGCAGGGTGATCCACACGCCCCATGCCAGTGGAATGCCCACTGCCAGCCAGGCCAGGATCGCCAGAGGCTTGGTGCTTGCGTCGGCTTTCCACTCAAGGGAAGTGGTGTGGTCGGCGCCTGCATCGTGACCGATTGCCTGCTCGGCTTTCAGCTGAGCGTCGGTCATGAAGTATTTGTCGGCCACCGGGCGCACCAGCATGTTGCAGATGAAGCCCAGTACCAGCAGGCCGGCAAGGATGTACAGCGTGATGTCGTAAGCATCGGCGCGCGCAACGCCGTGGCTCAGCTGATACTCACGCAGGTAGTTCACCAGTACCGGACCCAGCACGCCAGCCGCTGCCCATGCAGTCAGCAGACGACCGTGGATCGCGCCTACCATCTGAGTACCGAACAGGTCGGCCAGGTAAGCCGGAACGGTCGCGAAGCCGCCGCCGTACATCGACAGCACGACACAGAACGCAGCCACGAACAGCGCAACGCTGCCCAGATGACCCAACGTCGGAACGGCCGCATAGAGCAGGAAGCCCAGCGCGAAGAACACGAAGTAGGTGGCTTTACGGCCGATGTAGTCGGAGAACGACGCCCAGAAGAAACGACCGCCGATGTTGAACAGGCTCAACAGACCGGTGAAGCCTGCGGCGATAGCGGCGATGGCCGCCAGTTGCGAGGCGTCCAGTTGCGCGAAGCCCTGATCGCTGCCCAGCAGTTTGCCGCCGAACACTTCCTGCAGCAGCGGCGAGGCCATGCCGAGGATGCCGATACCGGCCGAAACGTTCAGGCACAGCACCAGCCAGACCAGACGGAATTGCGGGGTTTTCCAGGCAACGCTCACGTGCACGTGACGGTTGGTGATCATCGCGCTGTTGGTTTTCTTCGCCGGAGCGGTCCAGCCCTCAGGTTTCCAGCCGGTTGGCGGAACGCGGTACGCCAGCGCACCACCGATCATGAAGACGAAGTAGATCGCGGCCATGGCCACGAAGCTCTGCCATACACCGACGCTGTCCGGCGTGGCGAAATGGCTCATGAGCGCGGTGGCCAGTGGAGCGCCGACCATTGCACCACCGCCGAAGCCCATGATGGCCATGCCGGTCGCCATGCCGCGTTTGTCCGGGAACCACTTGATCAGCGTCGAGACCGGCGAGATGTAACCCAGGCCCAGGCCGATACCGCCGATGACGCCCGAACCGATCCACATCAGCCAGATCTGGTGGGTGTAGACACCCAGCGCCGAAATCAGCAGACCGCCACACCAGCACAGTGCGGAAACCACACCCGCCTTGCGTGGGCCGGCGTGTTCCAGCCATCCACCCCAGATCGCCGCCGAGCAGCCCAGGAAGATGAAGAACAGCGTGTAGATCCAGCCAAGCATCGAGATCGGCCAGTCACAGCTGGACGAGAACACTTGTTCGAAGAAGCCCATGTCCGGTGCGCAAGCGACGGCGGTCTTGATGCCGATGGCCTTGGACAGCGGCAGCCAGAACACCGAGAAGCCGTAGGCCATGCCGATGCAAAGGTGAATGGCCAGTGCCGCCGGCGGAACCAGCCAGCGGTTGAAACCGCGCTTGGCGATGATGCGCTCTTTGGACAAGAACGCAGGCTGAGCGACAGTGCCGCCCAGAGCAGTGCTTGTAGTCATTGATTAATGCCCCTAATTTTGTAGTGGTGTCCCGCAAGAACAGCGACATCTTTCTGCCACCCCTCTTATGCACGCAGGCACTGGCGGTTTTATCGGCAGAAAGTCTCATTACGTGACAATTCGACGCAGCAAGACTGGCGAACGGCGAAAGATTACCATTTGAGACGTGACAGAAAGCATTCTGCTACTACCTTTTTTATGCCATCTGTCATCCTCAAGCAGTCCAATCGAACGTCGGGAGCAACGCTTGCCCGTCATCGGTTGTAAAGCAGTCGTGAAACCAGCACATCGGCAGTATCAGGCGCCCCAGCGTGCGAAGCCTTGCGACGACGTTCTCGTCAGTCGCGGAACGCGCTGCGCAGCTGACGCCTTTTTTGTGTTCACATTGGCTACGCTTGCGCGCGAATGCCGCCGCAGAAACCGACGTCCCCATGAGAACGCTATACTCGCGGGCTAAATTTTGAACGACTCGAATACAAGGACTCGCCCATGAAAGCGTTCGGCAAAATCCTGGGACTCTTCATTCTCGGGCTGTTGCTGATCATCGTGGCTCTCGGCTTTGCCTTGACCCATCTGTTTGATCCCAACGACTACAAAGACGAGATTCGCAAACTGGTCCGCGATCGCGCCCACGTCGAGCTCACGCTCAACGGCGACATCGGCTGGAGCCTGTTCCCCTGGCTGGGTCTGGAGTTGCATGACGCCAGCGTCGCCACCTTGAGCGAGCCGACCAAACCGTTCGCCGACCTGCAGATGCTCGGGCTTTCCGTTCGGGTCCTGCCGCTGCTGCGCAAAGAAGTGCAAATGAGCGACGTGCGTGTCGAAGGCCTGAACCTGACGCTGACCCGCGATGAAAATGGCCACGGCAACTGGGAAGACATCGGCAAGGTCCCCGCCAGCACCAACGCTCCATCGGCGCCGCAAAGCAAGCCCGAGGCCACCGTCGATTCGGCAGCGGCCAAGCCCGACAAGCCCTGGCAGCCGCTCAAGCTGGACATCGACAGCCTGACCGTGAACAACGCCCGCATCGATTTCAACGACATTCCCAAAGCCCGGCAATTCTCCGCCGAAAGCATTCAGCTGAGCACCGGCCCGATTCATAACGCCACCGACATCCCGGTCAAGCTGACGGCCTTTCTCAGCACCAACCAGCCGGTGGTGCGGACCAAAACCGAGCTGACCGGCAAACTGCGATTCGACCGGGCGCTCAAGCGCTACCAGCTCGACGACATGCGCTTCAGCGGCGAGGCGGCGGGTGATCCGCTGCAGGGCAAGACGCTTACGTTCTCGGCCCAGGGTCAGCTGCTCGCGGACATGACCGCTAACGTCGCCGAATGGACGAATCTGAAACTGTCCGCGAATCAGCTGCGCGCTCTCGGCGAGCTGCATGTGCGGGATCTGGACAAGACGCCTCAGTTAAGCGGCGGCATCTCTATCGCTCAGTTCAACCTGCGCGACTTCCTCGAAAACATCGGGCAGCCAGTGCCGACGCTAGGTGAAGGCAGCCTGAGCAAGTTCGAAATGGTCAGCCGCATTGCCGCCACGCCGAGCAGTGTGTCGCTGGATGATCTGACGCTGCGGCTGGATGACAGCACAGTCACCGGCCGCGTGGCAGTCGACGATTTCGCCAGACAGTCGCTGCGACTGCAGCTGCGCGCCGACACCCTCGACGCCGACCGCTATCGTCCGCCCCAAAGCGAACAGGCGAAGAATGCCGGTGCGGCGCGCAAATCCGAGGTCCAGAGCGGCGAAGCCGAGGCCTTGGCCGCGTCGGGCACTTCGCCGCTGCCAAACCAGCCGACGCAGGTCGCCTGGAGCGACGCACGACTGCTTCCACTGGAGCGCATGCGCAAACTCGACGTCGATGCAGATCTGACCTTCGGCAAGCTGACCGTCGAGAAGCTGCCCATCCAGAATGCCGCCCTGAAAACGTCGGCGCTGGACGGTGTCGTCCGGCTCGACAGCTTGCGTGGCGATCTCTACAACGGCAATTTCGAGGTGAAGGGCAATCTGGATGTTCGCCCCGAGGTTCCGCTTGCAAGCGTGCAGACCCGCATCGTCAAAGTGCCGGTCGAGCACTTCATTCAGAGCCAGGGCACTGCACCACCGTTGCGCGGCCTGATGAACCTGACCAGCGACGTCACCGCCAAGGGCAACAGCGAGAAGGCGCTGGTGGAGAGCCTCAACGGCACGGCCAGCTTTGCCCTGAACGATGGCGTGCTGGTTAATGCCAATCTGGAACAGCAGCTGTGTCGAGGCATTTCGACCCTCAATCGCAAAACCCTGAGCGGCGAACCTCGTGGCAAGGACACGCCATTCCAGCAGCTCAACGGCAGTCTGGTGTTTCGCAACGGCGTGGCCAGCAATCCGGACCTGAAAGTCCGCACACCCGGGTTGACCGTCAACGGCGACGGTGACATCGACCTGCGCGTGATGGGCATGAATTACCGCGTCGGCGTGATCATCGAAGGCGACAAGAGCGACATGCCGGACCCGGCGTGCGAAGTGAATCCACGCTTTGTCGGCATTGAATGGCCGATCCTCTGCCGAGGCCCGCTGGAGTTGGGCGCCAAGGCCTGCCGACTGGATAACGAAGGCCTGGGCCGCGTCGCTGCAAAGCTGGCGACGGACCGGATCGGTGACAAAATCGATGAAAAACTCGGCGACAAGGTCAGTCCCGAGCTCAAGGACGCCATCAAGGGACTGTTCAAGCGGTAAGATAGTCAGCCCGCGTAAATACTGCAGGAGCGGATGAGTTCGCTCCCGCAGTAGTCCGGGTTCCTACACATGGATGCGCCATTTCTCTCAGTCCGGAACCACGATGCAACCCGAGCAGTTCTCCACCGCCGTCCTCGACTGGTACGACAGGCACGGTCGCCACGATCTTCCCTGGCAACACGACATCACGCCCTATCGCGTCTGGGTATCGGAAATCATGCTGCAACAGACCCAGGTCAGCACTGTTCTCAACTACTTCGACCGATTCATGGAGGCGTTGCCGACCGTGCAGGCGCTGGCCGACGCGCCCGAAGACGAAGTGCTGCACCTGTGGACTGGGCTGGGCTACTACACCCGCGCCCGCAACCTGCAGAAGGCCGCGAAGATCGTCGTTGCCGAGCATGGCGGAGAATTCCCGCGCGACGTTGAAAAGCTCACCGAACTGCCCGGAATCGGTCTGTCGACTGCCGGCGCGATCGCCAGCATCAGCATGGGCCTGCGGGCGCCGATCCTGGACGGCAACGTCAAACGCGTGCTGGCGCGCTTCACCGCTCAGGAGGGCTACCCGGGCGAACCCAAGGTCGCAAAACAGATGTGGATCACCGCGGAGCGCTTCACACCGCACAGCCGCGTCAATCACTACACTCAAGCGATGATGGACCTGGGCGCGACGCTCTGCACACGCAGCAAGCCCAGTTGCCTGCTGTGTCCACTGGAGCGAGGCTGCGAGGCGCACATGCTGGGTCAGGAAACACGCTACCCGATCCCCAAGCCGCGCAAGACCGTGCCGCAAAAGCGCACCCTGATGCCGATATTCGCTAACGATCAGGGCGAAATCCTGCTGTACCGTCGCCCTTCGACAGGCCTGTGGGGCGGGTTGTGGAGTTTGCCGGAACTGGAAGACTTCGACGACATGCAGCATCTGGCCGATCAGCACGTGCTGGCGATGGGCGAGCACCAGGCGTTACCGGGGCTGGTGCACACTTTCAGCCATTTCCAGCTGACCATCGAACCCTGGCTGGTACGGGTCGAGGAGTCCGCCCATCACGTGGCCGAGGACGACTGGCTCTGGTATAACCTCGCCACCCCGCCGCGCCTGGGCCTCGCCGCCCCGGTCAAGAAGCTGCTCAAACATGCAGCCGACGTATTGAATGCAGGAGAGTCGTCATGACCCGTACCGTAATGTGCCGCAAGTACAAAGAAGAACTGCCAGGCCTGGAGCGCCCACCCTACCCGGGCGCCAAGGGCGAGGACATCTACAACAACGTCTCGCAGAAAGCCTGGGCTGACTGGCAGAAGCACCAGACGCTGCTGATCAATGAGCGTCGTCTGAACATGATGAACGCTGAAGACCGCAAGTTTCTGCAGACCGAGATGGACAAGTACCTCTCGGGCGAGGAATACGCCAAGGCCGAAGGCTACGTTCCGCCGTCCGAATAACCCTTTGCAGACAGTGTTCATCGTAAGCGGAGGAAATAATTCAAATTTTTTCAACAACACGCTTGACGACCTCCTGAAAAACACGTCTAATGCGCCCCGTTGCCCAGATAGCTCAGTCGGTAGAGCAGGGGATTGAAAATCCCCGTGTCGGCGGTTCGATTCCGTCTCTGGGCACCAAATACCGAAAACCCCTGATTCCGAAAGGTCTCGGGGGTTTTTACTATCTGGAGTAGCTGTAACCCGTCTCATATGAGTACACACGGCGGGTACACGATGGCATTTATGGCTCAACCTTGGAAAGATCCCCGCACTGGGACCTACTACATCCGCCGTCGTATCCCGAAGGACATCAGGCCACTCCTTCCTGACGCAGGTGAGACCTACAAGCGCACGCTGGGCACAAAAGATGTTCGCGAGGCCAAGACCCGTTTCGCCGCTGCATGGGGTCAATCAGAACAGTTCTTCCTGAACACGCGTCTCCAGCTTTCCGGCACTCACACCCCTACCCTTCAAGACGCTATTCAGCTCGCCGCGAGATGGGCGAAGGCTGAGCTTGAGCATATGGAATCCACCGGACGATTTGAGGGATATCTCATCGGCTCGGAAGATGTAGGCCACGAGACCCTGCGAGATCACTTCAGCGTCAGAAGCCCGAGAGCACTATTGGGCCCCGATGGTCTGGAGTCACGGGCTCGAAAGCACCTCGATCAAACGGTAGCCGATGAGCTGGCGAAGGTTTCACTGCCAATGCCCTTGCCCGGCACGCCTTTCTACAAGTACCTGTACGAAGCATTCTTGGCGCAGCATCTGGAGCTGTCCGAGATTGCCTACAAGCGTCACTATGGCGACTACTCTGCGGTCTTTGAGCTACCCCACGAAGCTCCCTTGAGCATCGACAAGGCGAAGACAGAGGGCCCAAGCGAGACCCTTTCCGTGGTCTTTGAGCACTGGGCTCGGAATCATCGTCACATGGGTGATGGGAAGCGCGACGTGGAGAAGACCGCTGGGGAATATCAGACCACCATCGTCCGATTCGTAGAGCTGCTGGGCGACCTTCCAGTTAAACAAATCAAGCGCAGGACGATTGAAGAGTTCTACAACCTGCTTCGTCAGATGCCATCCAAGGGCGAGGGCCTCAAAGCGCTCAACGCTCACGAGCAGATTGCCCGAGCGAAGCAGCATGATTTGCCCCTGCTGAGTAGCGCAACGATCAAGAACAAGCTGATGGGCCTTTCTTCGGTCCTGGCCTACGCAGTGCAGATGGAATACATCACAGAGAACCCAGTGGTCGCCTCGGGTATCACGAAGTCCCTGCGCAAAGCGAGCGCTAAGCAATCTCGCACAGCCACCCGCAAAGGCTACACCCAAGCGGAGCTCATTCAGGTCTTCTCAAGCCCGTTCTTCAAGGGGGAATGGGTCGCTCCTCGGGCCTCGTTTGGAGAAGCTTGGAAGTGGTTACCTCTCTTGCTCTGCTACACGGGCGCACGAAGGGAGGAGATTGCTCAAATGAAAGCCAGCGAGGTCCGTAAGTCCGAGGACGGCATATGGCATCTGGACCTCCTTGGCGTGTCTGGGGAAGGAGCAGACGACGATAGGACATTGAAGACCAAAGGTAGCCATCGCTTGGTTGTCATCCATCAAGACCTGATCGACCTTGGCTTCATTGAGTACGTCGAGGGCCTGCCTGCATCTGGACAGCTCTTTCCGGCCCTCAAACCCAACCCTACGGGCTGGTATGGACACAACTTCGGCAAGCGCTGGGGCGTGTACCTTCGCGAGGTCGCAGAGCTGGAGACGCCTGTCAGCCCTTCTCATGGTTTCCGCCATAGCTTTAAGACCATGTGTCGAGAAGCAGGCGTCCCCGAGGAGATTCATGATGCAATAACCGGACACGATAATGGATCAGTAAGTCGCCAGTATGGAGAGCGCCATCTTTTGGGCTCCCAGTTACGCTTCTTAAAGACATTACCTTCTATCGCACGCGCAGCAGGTCTAATGTAATAGATGTCCGCTGCGCAAAAAAAAAAACAATCTATCAGCGAGCCTCCACGTCACTTTCAATGGCTCGAGACAACCCGCCGAGCATAGCCTTCACCTCGAGTCGGAGATTTTCATCTGCCCCAATGACGCGGAGCGCTGCCCCTTCATAATCAGCAGGCCCGTTAAACCGAAGCGCTTTTGCGATACAGTTGAGAACGCCAGATTCTCTGATTGGATAACGAGCGATTACACCATCTATGTCACGCTCTTCCAGCAAGGACGAGAGAAGCCCCAACTCGCTGCGATAAGGGGACTCGATATCAATCCTAACCGTACCATCTACGGCTTGAAGCATCTGCTCGCGGCTGGGTATCGCATTCATTACAAGATCTCGCATCCTCCGCTCCGCCAACCGACTCGCCAAATGCTCAATGGTCCCTCTACTTTCTAAAGCTGATAGCGCACGAACTTTCGCATCCAAAAGCATTGCGTCCGAATCCCCACCCAACAATTCAGCATGTCGTCGAGCAACGGCAGTCCGCACCGGAAGACAATAATACAAACTTTCGACGGAATAGTACGGCAGAGAAAATATGCCATTACTCTCAAGAGCAAGCACCTTGCCCTCTTCCATCCCGTCAAGATCCACCAAGCCATAAGCCGCTATGCGATGAAGGGCATCCACTGCTTTTAGGCCCTCGACAGCCCTCATGACCTCTCGACAGTTTTCTCGCGGCCAAACTGATACATCTGGATACAACAGAGCGTAAAGAGGCTGATCGAGACTTGTACTGTCCCCCTCTACAAATAGAATTTTATTACGAGACCCTAAAATATCCGCTCGAAGCCAGTCTGGTATACAGGCAGTATCCTCAATGAGGTCCATATCCCAATGGAGAACGTCGGCGCCGCCCCAAGTACAATCGCGCACGATTATAAAAGTTGCTGGGTCTATAACCTGCGGCAAAGAAAGCTCATGCGTAGCAACTATAAATCCGCAGTCAGGCCGTCCAGTCATAAGAGCCCTAAGCAAAGGCACTGCGATTGCAGGATGCAAATGAACTTCTGGCTCATCTATGATGAAAATTGAATCTTCAGGCGCAGCGACTACCTCTGCTGTGAACACAAGAGCCGAGCGCTCGCCATCGGACATCTTAGCAAAGCTGTATACCGCATCTCCCCGTTCCGCTTGAAGCTCTCCATTCAACACAAGGATCCGGACCGGCAAACTTGCTTGGGCCAGTATTGCGTTAACCCTTTCGAGCGGCGAAGCACCTGAACGCAGCAAGGCCACGGCTGCTCCGACATCCTCGTTTCTGATCTGCCTCACCGCCTCGGCGTTGTAGCTAACTTCAGAGGCTTGAAGATCGTAGATGGCTCTTTCATTCCGCGCAGTACCGGACAAATTTTTCCATCGAACTTCAGGTACGACATCCCAATAACGGAGATTGGTTGTCAGCTCCCTTCTTGACACTGGAGTCATAGAGAGACCTTCCCCTCCGAAGACATTCGGACGAGAGCCAGGCATGTAGATTAGCTTTTCAACATTACCTTGAGCCAATTTATAAATAAGCGCAGATTTCCCTGTACCATTCCTTCCAAGAATAAATACTGGACGCCCTGCCTCCAGTTTTAGCTCCAGACTCCCCTCACTTGTGGGGATATTGAAAACTCGACTCAAAGCCATTCTGAAGCCCCTTTAAATCCTATTAATACGAAGTCTCTGGCACCCATAGCACTTCAATCTACAGTACAACTCCAAAAATCTTTCAACCCTGAGTATCAGCAGGACTTAAGTATCGAATGAATAGCCCTTACAGATAAGAGCATCAGAAGCCGCATACTGCAGGTTAGCACCGCGCCCAGCAATGCGTGTTACCAAGACCGCACGGCAGTTAGCCACTGACAGACTGCAATTTCTTGGCCCGCTGAACTGTGGCAGTGCTGGCCCCTGTGGCTCTTGACGTCTCCCGAACCCCCATCCCCTTATCGAGGCACTCCAGAATACGCTGGTGCTTAGTTTGATCAACCCCACGACCCTTGTAAGCACCCTGTTCCTTCGCTTTCTTGATGCCATCCATCTGACGACGGCGACGGTCCTCGTAGTCCTTACGGGCGACCGCTGCGAGCATATCCAAGAGCATATCGTTGATAGCCCCAAGCATCCGAGAGGTGAATGTGTCCAAAGATCCACTTCCCTGCGCCATGAACTGGTGCGAGGTAGGCAAATCGAGCGATACCACCCGGACCTCCTTGTCCTTAATGATCCTTCGAAGCTTCTGCCAATCGGCTTCTGTGAGGCGGGAAAGCCGGTCTACCTGTTCGACCAAGAGGACATCACCGGGATGCGCATCGGACAGCAAGCGGAACAGCTCAGGGCGCTTGAGAGTCGCCCCACTTTCATTCTCGATGTAGTAGGCCGCGACCCGCTGCCCATGATTCTGTGCGAAGGCTGAGAGCTGGTCCTTAGCTCGGTGGGCGTCTTGATCAGTGGTGGAGGCCCGAAGGTAAGCACGGATGAACATCGCGAAGCGCCCTGTAGTCGTTTAGGTGTGGTCACTATATGCGTGGTCGTTATAGTAGTCAACACCGGCTAAACAACCACAGTCATACAGGTCTCTGCCGTAGTCGCTGAGGCATACCCCAATAACCACGCACGACGAGGCCTTCGAACCTGCCCACTCAGAGGAGGAGGCCGACCACCGGCGACCACGAAGCCCTTTATCCATCCACCAAGTTTTCATCCAGAGGCGCGTGGGCGCACGACAAGCCCCCCCTACCCACGGCCAGCATGGGGGACTCACGGGTCAGAACTTGAATGAGGATGGTCTCTCAGAATTTTGCTCCAGATTTTCGTTACTTGTTCTACCTGGGGTCTGCTGATTTCTGCTGCTCACCTGAATAAGGTGCGAGCAGGTCCTAACGAAAGCTCATGGGATTCTTACTCTCGAATTTCCGCGCAGCCCTCAAGTGGCCCTGCATTACCCTTTCTTGCTCTGTGACCTGGCGAGGAGTCCTACCTTTATTGATCTGCTTAAGGGCAAACCGTCGATTGTCCTTTTCTCGCTCGACCAGATGAATAACAGTTGCTTGCACTGACATCCGCTCAAAGCCTGCCCCTTCCAACTCCAGCCAGCGCTTCACAATCAGATTGGCGAGCTTGAAGGAATATCGAGACAGCAGAGTAAACGTCAGTTCTTTCGCGAGGACGGTTAGGGGACGCGCCTGACCTTTGGAGTCCCGGTAAGTAGACTCAACAAAATCAACCGGCCCAAATCTGGACCCGTTAGCGCCAGCATGACCCAGCTCATCGAGCATCTTCCGGATGTCCCGAAGTACGTGGGAATGACGCTTGCCAGTGACCTCTGCGATCTCCAAAGAAGACATGCCGGGGAGGCCATTAAGGGTCGTTGCAGCAACTAACCCAGTGGTGACGATCCTTCCAAAGACGGATGTGGTTGCGTCCATGGTGGCAGTGCTGTTTGTTATGTTCATTGTCGTATCTCCTTTTGATTGCCCCCCGAGTTCGCTCCCACAGGCCAGCACAGAGACCCACGACAAGGGTTTGGCACATGGCACGAGGAGCAATCAGAAAGACTCTGTGATTAGTTTGATGGTCCAGCGACGGGGGTATGCTTCGGCAAGGCTCAGCGCCAAACCGAGGGAAGAGAATGGTTGGTGGTCATTGCCGATACTCGCCAGAGAGAAACCGGCGAGCAGACCTTAAGAGCAAGGGGGGTCTTCAAGTGGGAACTTTAAGTCCCCCTGTCCTTATAGTGGGTGTTTTTGGATTCCGGTTGACGATCCCTCTAAGGTTCTCAAAGGGGGGGCTTGGTGAAGGGGTTTTGTAATCTGAACTATCGTCCCCCTCAGTGAGCTGCCCCATAAGTCCACCAGCGATCACCTTCACGAATCGAGGTCTTGACCTTTCAGATGCCAAGCGGTCCTTGGAGCTCTACCTTTCTATTCCCTGCGTTTAATCAGCAGCCAACTCGTAACTCAGCTCAAGGTCCAGTTTTGATTTGGTCGCTGGGTGACGATCCAAGTAGCAGACGACTCCATGGATTGCGTGTCGTGATGCTTTTGCGATCGTTTGCGCTGTACGCTCAGAAATCATCGGGTTCTTTACAGCTGCCGTTGAAATGTTCTTGAGGTGCATTGCTGCGATGACTGAACCAAGCCGCACATTGAGCTTTCCGGCACTCACCCCAGCGGCTGTCGCGGTTGCCCCATAGATAATGCCGTCCAGCCAATGAGGTCTCTCAAAGCTCAAGAGGCTCATATGGTGAGCGACTGGGTTTGTTGTGTTCTTCTTTGGCCTGCCTCGCTGGGGGCTCGCTGTGGCATGTTTCTTCGTTGCTGCCTCCCTCGGTACGGCTTCAGGTTCTGCTTCACGCTCCGGTGGAGTCCACTGAGCGGCCTTGCAGGCATCAAAGAATAGTGTCGGGTCATTACGGCGTTTGTTGGCCCATCGTTCGTAGTCCAAGTACCCATCGGGATTCATCATTTCATTGCCCTCATCTGTTCTCGGTCCGACGGGGTGTCGTTCCGGGTAAAGTGAGGGGTTTTGGAGACCACGGTTTACAAGGGCTGTAGGGCACAGCTCTGGATGATTTACTTCAGACCGCAACGTCCTGGCGCAGCGCCTCCAGCTCATCCATGACGCTTTGTGCGATTGGATTGGTGGACTATTCGGTGTCGTAACGACCGCTTTCACGGATGCGTGGGTAAGACCTCCTCAGTGGTCTCTGTTTTTGACAGAGGCTCGGCCATGAACCCGAGGCTCATCGAATAACCAAGAGCTTCTATGGCGATCTCCTACGACCGTGGGGAGGTCATCTTCGAGTATGCTCGGTCCTTGGCGTTATCGGTGGAACCGTGTCCGAAGGAGAAATAATCGTCTGGACCGCTACATCGGTGCCTGCATATTTCTCGTGCAGGATCGAGGCGATGCTCCTTCCAGTGGCCTTGGCCTCCTGTATGGCCGCGTAGATGTCCTCGCCTTTCATCGGTTTATCATGAGCCATGACCATTGTTGAAAGCCCGAATGCAGCATCTTCCTCATCATCAGCGGGCGAAAGGCTGTCTATCAAATCGTTAGGATCGAACTGCATCGCTGCCTGCATGCCAGCACCATGAGTCCCATAATCCATATTGATTCCCTGCTGCTTGTCGAGCTCAAAAAAGAACAGGTCGCTGTCACTAAACGGCAGATGGTAATCATTGAAATTAATAAACTGCCGCCCATCGATTCGCATCTGAAAGTGATAGTGTGGGAAATTTGTGTGTGCGCCATTGTGTCCTATAAAGTCATTTTTTGAACAATCAAAGGACCACTCAATATTTTTCCAACGAATTGTAGAACTCAGCACCTTGCCTTCGGGAGCCTCTTCTACGAGATCGTTGATATTGGCCAACACCCTTTCACTATTCGCACACCACCTAAGGTAGGCGGAAATCTGCCGATAGCCGTATTTTGAAGCTATCAACAGGATGTCCTTGTTCTTGAATTTCCCCCGCCTTAGAAGCCAATGCAGGCACGGCTCATCCCGACTCAGCGTTTTGAAGTCTTTTTGGCACAGGTAACACTGGTCGAGTGCATATGCGGCCTTGAAGCGTTCATGCTGCTCGTGGTGCCCCCGATCATCTTCCGCCTGCCACTCTTCTCGCTCTGCATCTGTAAACCGTTCAAAGTGGGCACTTGCTCTTGCCGCAGCAGCCTTGAAATCAATAGCCATTTTTTGTCTCCTTACAAATGGTCCAACGGAAATCCACTCTGGCGCTCAACGGTGTAGATATCACATCCAGAGGCCGTCTGAAATTATCCTTCCGATGCCGGGCAAATAGAGCTCGGAGCCATGTGATGAGTCTTGAAGATTAGGTTGCGCAATACCTGCTGAAAAAGCCTGACCGATGCAGAAGATCAACTCACCAGTGCGCGGCAATCTGCCTTGCTTAAGGTACACAGGGTGAGTACACTTCGCATCAACTCAGGGCCCTGAAGCCCTTGATTTTACTGGGTTTACGGCACTGATGCCCGTGTCGGCGGTTCGATTCCGTCTCTGGGCACCAAATACCGGAAAACCCCTGCATCGAAAGATTCAGGGGTTTTTTATTGGGCGCGATTTATTCAGCTCTGTTTCGTCCCGTCGCGCTTGGTAAAAACCCAGAGCTGCGATTCAATAGCCCCTCGCGACACCACCCTCGCCTGCATAAGGACCGAACACGCATGGCCTCCCCAGACAAACAGCAGAAACGCGCCCAGCGGGCCAAAGCCAAGGCCAAGCAGAACCGTTCCGGCAAGGGCAAGCCGAGCCCGGTTCACCCGGTGCTCAACCACGCGTTCGTGAATGAGCCCTTCGACGATGTTTTCCTGGATCTGGCGAAATTCGATTTCGAGGACATCATGGAAAACGGCTTCGAGCCGGCCGACTACGACGACCTGTTCCAGGCGATGCAGAAGGCCGAGGCCATCAGCCTGCTGGCGATGTGCGTCGTTTTCCTGCAATACCCGGTGCTGGAGCTTGTGATTGCCGAGGAAGAAGAAGACCCGGCGACAGATTTCCTGATGGCCCTTTTGATCACCTATCGCGGCATCTTCCACGATGAAGAAGAGGACGTAACGGTCGAGTGGCTAGGCAGCGACGAATTTCAGGACGCCTACAACGAAGCGTCTGACATCCTGCAGCGCAAGAATGCGCGAGACGCAGGCCGCCGCTGATACTGCGTTTTTTAATTTGCATGACACCGGTCAAGACGGTAGCTTTGCGCCACCACGAGAATGCAACTCCTTCTCAACAAGGCTCCCGTTTTGACCATGCCCCATCCTTCCCTTTCAGCGTCCACTGCGCCTGACGTTCACCGCTACACAAGGTCCCGAATTCTTCTGCATTGGCTGTCTGCTGTTGTAATCCTCTGGGCGACCTTGAGTGGCTTCGGTGTCGCGCTTCTCGATGCGGATCATCCGTTTCGGCAGTGGGTGGAGTCTTTCAATCCTCAGCTGACGAGCCTCTTCATTCCCTTCTTTGCCTGGCGAACCTGGCTGGCGCTCCGGGCCAGACCTCACCGCCCTCGCCAACCGCAGGAATGGCTCGCCAGTGCGGCGCACACGCTGATCTACGCAGCGGTGTCTGGGGTATTGATCACCGGCGTGCTGATGATGAGCCATCCAGTCACGCTGATGGCGCTCATACCGCTGCCACAGCTGATTCACTCGAAGATAGCCCTGTTGCGGCTGCATGACCTGCATCACGTGCTGTGCGCGGTTTTGGCGGGATTGGTGGCGCTGCATCTGTCGGCAGTGGTGATGCATCAGGTGCGGGGGAAATCGGTGCTGGGAAGAATGCGCCCACAAAGGTAATCACGGCCGAGTGGCTCCCACCTCATCGCAGCCGCATCATCACCCAATGTGCGTACAAAAAAACGGCCACCCTCATTTCTGAGGGCAGCCGTTTTCATCTTGCCGGCGAACCCGGCTCATTCACGTCTCAATTGAGCACGACTTTCCCCGCCTTCACCGCCTTGCGGCGGTTCGACACGATCAGGCCGGCCGCAACGACGACGATGCTCAGCAAGCCGGTCGCGATGATCTCCATGCGATGGCCTTCCTGGAACAGCATGATCGTTAGCACGGCGACGATGAACACGATCACAGCCCAGGTCAGCCCCGGAAAGAGCCACATGCGGAAGTCGATGGCCTGGCCTTCGGCTTCGCGCTTGCGGCGCATGCGCAGCTGAGAAACGGCGATCACCAGATACACCAGCAGCGCAATGGCGCCGGAGCTTGCCAGCAGGAAGTCGAACACGGCAGCTGGCGCAACGTAGTTGGCGAACACCGCCGCGAAGGCTGCCGCCGTCGACAGCAGCACCGCCCAGTACGGTGTACCGGCCTTGCTGGTGCGTTGGGAAACGGCAGGTGCGTCGCCGCGCTTGCCGAGCGAGAACAGCATGCGCGAAGCGGTGTAGAGCGCCGAGTTCAGGCAACTGGTCACCGCCACCAGAACCACCAGGTCGACGATCAGCTTGGCGTTCGGAATGCCCATCAGATCGAGGACTGTCTGGTAAGAACCCACCTCGGCCAGTCGGCTGTCGTTCCAAGGCACCAACGCCACGACCAGGAAGATCGAGACCAGGTAGAACAGGCAGATCCGCCAGATCACGGAGTTGGTGGCTTTGGTGATTTGCTGGCCCGGGTTCTTCGATTCGGCGGCCGCGATGGTGACGATCTCAGTGCCCATGAACGAGAACATCGTGGTCAACATGGCAGCCAGCACAGCGCCCATGCCGTTCGGCAAAAAGCCCTGAGTGTCGTAGAGATGGCTGACGCCGCTGACCTGGCTGGCAGGCAGCAGGCCGAAGACCGCAGCCACGCCCAGGATGACGAAGCCGATGATCGCCAGCACCTTGATCAGCGCGAACCAGAACTCGAACTCGCCGTAGTTCTTCACGCTGAACAGGTTGGTTGCCGTCAGCAACAGGGTGATCACGAGGGTGAAGACCCAGATTGCGACGTCAGGGAACCATGCGTGCAGGATCGTGGCGGCGGCGTTGGCTTCCAGCGGAATCACCAACACCCAGAACCACCAGTACAGCCAGCCGATGGTAAAACCCGCCCAATGACCGATCGCACGGTCGGCGTAGGTGGAAAAGGAACCGGTGTCAGGCGAAGCGACCGCCATCTCCGCGAGCATGCGCATTACCAGAACCACCAGAGTGCCCGCTGCGGCGTATGCCAGCAGCACGGCAGGGCCCGCTTCGGCGATGGCATGGCCGGAGCCGACAAATAGCCCAGCGCCAATCACGCCAGCAATCGAGAGCATTGTGATATGCCGCGATTTGAGCCCCTGATCGAGGTTTGAAGAATTTGGGGTACTGCTCATGGAAGCGACCTTTGAGGAGTTTTCATACGGATCAGGACGTGAAGCGACCGTTCGTAAAGAGAAGACAACAGTCCTGTTATTTATTTTTTACGCAAAAACTACGCCAAAATATTTCAAAAGCGACGTCGTGCGTGGATATGCCTGTTGCAGAGGCGTCGGGTAAGTCCCTGAATGGAATAGCATTTAGCCACTCCTGTAGGAATTGTTACCAAGCGCAACAGGATAGAGACGTTTTGTCGCACCGAAAATACACACATGCGACTGATTAGCACCAAATAAGCGCATTTATCCGTCCATCAATATCGCCGCTGGCCGAAATACCCTTCCCCACGGCGTTTAAAGCTGGCACCATCGCGCCCTTTTTGCGCAAGGGCAGCTCGGTTCCGTGCGCCAGCCCGTTATTGAAATCAGAGGACTGCACATGGCTGAGGCCACGCCCGCCCTGGAAATCCGCGATCTGCATAAACGCTACGGTCAGCTCGAGGTGCTCAAGGGCATATCGCTTACCGCGCGCGAGGGTGACGTGATTTCGATTCTGGGCTCCTCCGGCTCCGGGAAATCAACGCTGTTGCGCTGCATCAACCTGCTGGAGAATCCGCATCAGGGCGAGATTCTGGTGGCAGGGGAAGCGCTCAAACTCAAAGCTTCGCGCAAGGGTGAACTGATCTCGACCGACAACCGTCAGATCAATCGCCTGCGCAGCGAGATCGGTTTCGTTTTCCAGAACTTCAATCTATGGCCTCACATGACAGTGCTCGATAACATCATCGAGGCGCCGCGCCGTGTGCGGGGGCAAAGCAAGGCCGAAGCGATCGAAATGGCAGAAGCATTGCTGGCCAAGGTCGGGATCGCCGACAAACGCCATGCGTATCCGGCGCAACTGTCGGGTGGTCAGCAACAGCGCGCCGCCATCGCCCGCACGCTGGCGATGCAGCCTAAAGTCATCCTGTTCGATGAGCCGACTTCGGCGCTCGACCCGGAGATGGTGCAGGAAGTGCTTAATGTGATTCGTGGTCTGGCGCAGGAAGGCCGGACCATGTTGATGGTGACTCATGAAATGAATTTCGCCCGGCAGGTTTCCAGCGAAGTGGTGTTCCTGCATCAAGGGCGGGTAGAAGAACAAGGATCGCCGCAGCAGGTCTTCGATGACCCGCAGTCGGCGCGCTGCAAACAATTCATGTCCAGCAATCGCTAACGGAGCAACACCGATGCAGACCCTGAAAAATCTTCTGTTGGCCGCTGCCGCCACCTTGGCAGTCGGCTCCAGCGCCTTTGCTGCCGAGACCCTGAAAATGGGTGTCGAGGGTGCCTACCCGCCGTTCAACAACAAGGACGCCAGCGGACAGGTCGTAGGCTTCGACGTCGAGATCGGCAACGCGCTGTGCGCCAAGATGAAGGTCACCTGCGAAGTGGTCACCTCCGATTGGGACGGCATCATTCCAGCCCTGAACGCGCAGAAGTTCGACTTCCTGATCTCTTCGATGTCCATCACCGATGAGCGCAAGCAAGCGGTCGACTTCACCAACCCGTACTACTCGAACAAGCTGCAATTCATTGCACCGAAGGCGACGAATCTGAGCGGTGACGTCAACGCCATCAAGCAAGCACTGGCTGGCAAGACCATCGGCGCCCAGCGCGCAACCCTGTCGGGCACCTGGCTGGCTGATAACTGGGGTGACGTCGTGACCGTCCAGACGTATGACTCTCAAGAGAACGCCTTCCTGGACCTGGCCTCCGGTCGTGTCGACGCGCTGCTTGGCGACAAATACGCCAGCTACGAATGGCTGAAAAGCAAAGAAGGCCAGAACTTCGAGTTCAAAGGTGAACCGTTGTCTGAAGATGACAAGATCGGCATCGCCCTGCGCAAGGGTGACCCTCTGCGCGAGAAGCTGAACGAAGCCCTCAAGGGCATCATCGAAGACGGCACCTACAAGAAGATCAACGACAAGTACTTCCCTTTCAGCATCCTCTGATCTGCCCGATCGATACCGTCGCGGCTCCATCAGCGCGGCGGTTTCTGTCCTCTGACCAAGCAAAGCCATGAACCTCGATTTACAAGGATTCGGCCCTGCCCTCGCGGCTGGTGTGCTGATGACCCTCCAACTCGCCCTTTGCGCTCTGTGCCTTGGCCTCGTGCTGGGGCTGCTCGGCGCGCTGGCCAAAACCTCGTCTAACCGGGCGCTGCAATGGCTGGGCGGTGCTTATTCGACACTGGTGCGCGGCATCCCTGAACTGCTGTGGGTATTGCTGATTTACTTCGGCACGGTCAGCAGCATGCGCGCCATCGGCCATTTGTTCGGCATCCCCAACCTGTCGCTGAGCGCCTTCGCTGCAGGCGTCATCGCGCTGGGTCTGTGCTTCGGCGCGTACGCCACCGAAGTGTTTCGCGGTGCGATGCTGTCGATTCCCAAAGGGCACCGCGAAGCCGGGCTGGCGCTGGGCATGTCGCGAGCACGGATTTTCATCAAACTGGTCTTGCCGCAGATGTGGCGCATCGCTCTGCCGGGGCTGGGCAACCTGTTCATGATTCTGATGAAAGACACCGCGCTGGTGTCCGTCATCGGCCTGGAAGAAGTCATGCGCCATGCGCAGATCGCCGTGACCACCACCAAACAGCCTTTTACTTTCTATATGGTCGCTGCGTTCATGTATCTGGGCATGACTGCGCTGTCGATGATCAGCCTCGCGTGGCTGGAAAAGCGCGCATCGGTCGGCTACGCGAGGAGCGCTTCATGAACTGGGAATTCGTCCTCAAGTGGCTGCCCAAATTGCTTCAGGGCGCCACACTGACGCTGGAACTGGTGGCCATCGCCGTCGTTGCCGGCCTGATCCTTGCGATCCCGATGGGCATCGCGCGCGCCTCGCGCAACGCCTATGTGCGGGCGCTGCCTTATGCCTACATCTTCTTCTTTCGCGGCACGCCGTTACTCGTTCAGCTGTTCCTCGTCTATTACGGGCTGGCGCAGTTCGAGGCCGTGAGGCATGGCCCGCTGTGGCCCTATCTGCGCGATCCGTTTTTCTGCGCCGCGCTGACCATGACCCTGCACACCACCGCTTATATCGCCGAAATCCTGCGCGGCGCGATTCAGGCCGTTCCGCCGGGCGAAATCGAAGCAGCGCGGGCCTTGGGCATGTCCAGAGGCAAGGCGCTGCTTTATATCGTCCTGCCTCGCGCGGCGCGTATCGGCCTGCCGGCCTACAGCAACGAGGTCATTCTGATGCTCAAGGCCAGCGCACTGGCGAGCACCGTCACGCTGCTGGACATCACCGGCATGGCCCGCACTATCAACGCCCGGACCTACATGCCCGAACAGACATTCTTCATCGCCGGGATGATCTATCTGGTGATGTCCTTCGTGCTGGTGCAGGGCTTCAAGCTGCTGGAGCGGTACTTGCGCGTGGATGCCAGCCAAGGGCGATGATCTGACCCCGGCCTGAGAGTGTGAGCTTGTGCACGAAGGCTGCCGCCCAGGCAGCAAAGCCCGTAAGCTTGCCCCCAAAGCCCAGACCGCCGCCCAACCATGCCTCTTCAAGCCGCCGACCTGAAATCCCATTTCCACGCGCTCGACGCCTTCCTGCTCGCGCACCAACACCTTTGGCGTCCGAAACCCTTCACCCATCGCGATCTGCCATGGGAAGCGCACCATCCGCAATTGTCGAGCTGGTTACGGCAGCGCTCGCTGGAACAGGCAGAAGCGGCGCACAACCACCCGGAACAACTCGACGCGCCAGAGCCGTTTACGCAGATCGCCCGACAATCGAAAGCGCTGAGCGAAGTCGAGGCCTTGCCTCGCATCGATCTGGAGAACGTGTCATCGCGCATGAGCGTCGACGTTCCCGGCCGTAAATGGCAGCAGATCGAAGCGTTCGCCAGCAGCCTCAGCTTCAGGAACACACCCACGCACTGGCTCGACTGGTGCGCCGGCAAAGGCCATCTCGGCAGACGCCTTGCTCAGGATGGCCAAGCGCTGACCTGCCTAGAGTACGACGCGAAGCTGGTAGACGCCGGCGAGCGGCTCAGCCAGAAACTCGGCGTGCCTGCCCTGCATGTGCATCAGGACGTCATGGCTGCGCAAGCGGCGACTCGGCTGCAAGCCGCGCACACGCCCGTCGCGCTTCATGCCTGCGGTGACCTGCACGTGCGCCTCATGCAACTCGCCAGCGACGCCAGCTGCCAGAACATCGCCATCGCCCCCTGCTGCTATAACCGCATCGCCTGCGATCACTATCAGCCGCTTTCTGCAGAGGGCCAGACCTCCGCGCTGCAACTCTCCATCGATGACCTGGGCCTGCCACTCAGCGAAACTGTCACCGCTGGGGCACGCGTCCGACGCCAGCGCGACCACTCAATGGCGCGACGCCTGGCGTTCGACCTGCTGCAAAGGCAACTGCGCGGCACCGACGAGTACCTGCCCACCCCTTCTCTACCGATCGCCTGGCTGGATAAACCATTCGCCGGCTACTGCCGCGACCTCGCCGCACTCAAACAACTGCCGCCGCCTGCTCACCAGAATTGGGATGCCCTTGAAGCCGCCGGATGGCAGCGACTGGCCGAAGTGCGCAACCTCGAACTGCTGCGCAACCTCTTTCGCCGGCCGTTGGAGCTTTGGCTGATCCTCGACCGCGCGCTTTATCTTCAGCAGCGCAATTACCACGTACGCATCGGCACCTTCTGCGAAAGCCAGATCACCCCGCGCAACCTGCTCATCCTCGCCGAGCGAAAATGAAACACTTCAGGCGCCCTGCCTTGTGGATAACTCTGTTGAAGAAATTCCGGCGAACGTACATAAAATGCGCTTTGCAGCCGATTTAACAATTTGTTCACTTTTTATACAGCTGTTAAATTTTTGTAAAAACAGTAGCTTGCGAATGAATCGGCAAAATTTTACAAAATCGGTTCTGAGCGCCCGCCTCACGGGCCCATTGTGAATAACGGTCAGCACGACATCGCATAAGCAACGCAAAAAAACTGAAATTAAGGCTTTACTCGATCGATCAAATCCCTATAATCAGCGCCCACACGCCGGTATAGCTCAGTTGGTAGAGCAACTGACTTGTAATCAGTAGGTCCCGGGTTCGACTCCTGGTGCCGGCACCACATTAGGCTCCATTGCATTCCATCGAATGCTCTGGAAGCCCCGAGAACCCGCCCTTTGGCGGGTTTTTTCGTTCCAGGACCCTCTGTCGGGATCCAATAAAATCCCCCATCCCCGGGGGTATTTTTAGGGTACAGCGTCTTGCCTGCATGGAGAACGTAGCCTTATGCCACGCCTAGCCGGTCCTCTCAGCGACTTCAAATGCCGTCCGGCAAAACCTCGCGAACGTGCCTACAAGCTATTCGACGGTGGCGGCATGTACCTCTTCGTGAAACCCAACGGCGTGAAAACGTGGCGATTGCGCTACTTCAAGCCCAGCGGCAAGGAAGGCACGCTGATCATCGGTAACTACCCCATCATCTCGCTCGCCGTCGCGAGGACCAAGCGCGATGAAGCCAAGGCCCTGTTGATCGACAACCTCGACCCGATGGAAGAAAGAAGAAGCGAAGCTAGCTGCTCAACGAGCTTCCCTGCATTTCGAAACCGTCGCCCTGGAGTGGCACGCCGAAATGTCCCGGCGCTGGACAGAGGGGCACGCCAAGACCGTCATGAGTCGACTGCGTACCCGCGTCTTCCCGCTGATCGGCCAACGCCCCATCGCTGAACTCGATACTCACGACCTGCTAGAGATCACCCAGCGCATCAAGGAACGCGGCACTATGGATGTGGCGTTAAGGTACAGAACTACTTGTCCAACATCATGCGCGGGGCCAAAAGGGCTGGGCAGATCACCATGAATCCTGCACTGGATCTGGCAGGCTCGATTCACGCTCCGCGCACAGTCCATCGCCCGGCCCTATCCCTCAAGCGCCTACCCGAACTGCTACACCGTATCGACAACTACAACGGCCGCGAGCTGACACGCCTTGCCGTCCTACTCACGCTGCATGTATTCGTCCGCTCCAGCGAACTGCGCTTCGCGCGATGGAGTGAGTTCGACCTCCAACGCGCCATGTGGGAAATCCCCGATACGCGTGCATCGATTGAAGGGGTACGCAACTCCACACGCAGGACCAAGATGAACGGCGACATTCAAATGGTTCCGCTATCGCCGCAGGTCATCGATATACTGGAGCGCCTGCGCAGCCTCAGTCGCTTTTCAGAGTTGGTGCTACCGGGCGACCATAAGTATTGGAAGCCCATGTCCGAGAACACGGTGAACACCATGCTCCGCAACGTCGGCTATGACACCAGCAAGGACGTGTGCGGCCACGGCTTCAGGACCATGGCCTGTAGCGCCCTGCTGGAGTCCGGGTTATGGACCGACGCAGCCATCGAAAGACAAATGAGCCACAAGGAACGCAACCGTGTGCGTGCCGCGTATATCCACAAAGCTGAGTTTCTGGAGCAGCGTCGGCTGATCATGGCGTGGTGGAGCAACTACATTGATGCCAACCGCAGCGGGCATGTAACGCCTCACGAGTTCGCTCATCCAGTCGGCGACAACATCACCGCCCTGCAAAAAAGCCGTGGCGCATTCAAACGGGGTGAGCCAATGAGATCACCGCAGCCCGCCCTTCCACGCGGATCCATCCAAGCAGGGCTGCAAAGCCGCCCTGCTTGGATGGTCCTCACTTAAAAAATCTAAAGCCCACGCAACTATCTGTGGAAAACCGCTGATTTTCACCGGTGGATAATTTCATCCACAGCCGCAGAATTCCCGAAAATGCGCGCCTTGACCCAAATTATCCACAGGCGTAGAAAAGATCGGGCAAGTGCTGTCGTTGACAGCAACCCGGGTAGCCAGAACCTTTAAGGCTACGCTACACCGTGGTGGTTCTCCCAAAGTGCGATTAGCGTCCGGCGGCTCGCACGCTCACAGCGATGTGATGGATGCCTACTTTTACCAGTGTGCCCACTGCGGCAACTTCCCCCTTTCATAGCTGCCTTGCAGCAACGTATCCGCTTGGCCATTTCCTTGCGCCAACCTGCGCCCGTCTCTTTCTCCCGGAAAGAGACGGGCGCTCCTACCGCTGCTGCAGCCCAACTCGTACAAGGCTTTGCGGCAATTCCCCTCGTGACAATCGGTGTGACAACGCCGATGTCACCAGCAACAGCGATGTAGATGATGATGCCGCAGACCACGGAATGGACTGCACCTGACTGACAGTCAGGCATGCCCCGGTCAACGCATTACTGCTTCCACCCGACTCAGGATCTCGCGGCACCGGTCTCGTCAGCCAGTGCAGCCTCCACCCGCCCACCGGTATCGGTGCTCAGGAGGCCAGATCATGAGATGCCCTTGCTCCCGGTCGTAAGGAGCCGCCAGTCCCGCGTAGTGGACATTCCCCACAGGTCGCAGAGGCCTTGATCCCTGATAACACTCAACATTCTTGGCGGGATGACGTGGGGAAATTTGATGTTCAGTTACAAGAAGAGTTTAATCATAGACATGGTTGGGTTGAGACCGAAGGGATATAGCAATGGGCGGGCTTGGTGTCCGCGACACGCTTAAAATACGATTGCGCGAGATGTGAGATATATGACGTAGCTAGCGGAATATCTCAACGCCCAAATGAAAGAAGTAAATTTACTCAGCACTCCGACAGCCAGAAACCAGCTGTAAACTTAATGTTTAATTAGAATAAAATTTCGCACAACCAGCTACTATACTTTATCAGTAGACAGTAACATAACTATGAATGAGCACTAAATGAGCAAAAATATCATACATCTAACCGACCCTCATTTCGGAAACGAGACACCGACATACAATCGCGAAAAAATAGGTAACGCGCTAATTGAAATCATAAATAGCGCCCCTGGCGATAAAATACTTGTAATTAGTGGCGATATAACTTTCAGAGGACAGGCTCATGGCTATACCGAGGCCACTGAATTCTTCTTGAAAGTTATCGAATATTGCGGCATACCTAGGTCAAATGTTATTGCCTGCCCAGGAAACCATGACATTGTACCTGGAACACGGTTTGGGGAGTTCGATAAATTTATCTATGCTCTACGGAGAGATGATGTTTTTTGTGCTTCCGATAAAAACGAGTCAATTTTTGAAATTGACGATACAATATTTATCACTTCAAACTCAGCATTTCATCTCAATCACACTTACGGATATATCTCTGAATCAACAATTAATAAGTTAAATGCAGAAAAAGAGAAAATCATGCAATCCAAGAACAAGGTGTTTATAACACACCATCACTTTATAAGCCAGCAGGAACTTGATACATCCAATATCAGAAACGCACTTCAAGTGCTTTACTCACTTAACAAGCTAAACTTCGACTACATCCTCCATGGCCACCAGCATTCGACCTTGGATCTATGCGTTGGTGATCACCCCAGTAAAATAGTCTCTGGACGCTCTATGAACTTCCCCGACATTGGATTTCACAACGGAATCAACACAATTGAAATTGAAACTGGTACAATCAAACGTTTCATAAGTACACCTGACAAAGACCCAACAAAGCTAGTTTTCGAGGAACTATGATGGACAGCAAATTTATTGTATTTGAGGGCATTGATGGCTCAGGGACCTCTACGCAGTCAGAGCTATTGAGAGCAGCACTTATTGCGAAAAGTGTAAAGTGCCATCTGACCTGTGAGCCGTCAGATGGCCCCATTGGGAATTTAATACGCCAAATATTCAAAAGACGAGTTGCCGTGGCCAAAGGCTCAAACCCCAATATAACGAGTGGTGATTTGTTTGATGAGCAAATGGCTTACCTGTTTGCGGCCGACCGCCACGACCATCTTTATAACAATATAGACGGCATTTACAAGCTTAAATCTGATGGCGCAGTAGTCATAAGCACAAGATACTATTTCTCTTCCTTTGCATATCACTGCTCCAACCAAGAAGACTTCGAATTGGTTAAGACATTGAATGCGAGATTCCCGGATCCAGACTTAGTAATCTATTTGGACAATCCTGAAAAAAAATCGATAGACCGAATTAACCTAAGAGCCTTTACAGACGAGTACGAAAACACTGAAAAACTTACATTGGCAAAACGAAATTACGAAAAAATCTTCGACCAATATAAGGGAAAAACTTTAAAGCTAGATGCTACAGAATCAATCGAATCCATTCACAGAAAAATTATGTCGGAAGTAGAGGCCCTACTTGAAAATTGAATACGCCGAAATCGATACATTAGAGCACATCGTTGATATTGCTTCTAATGAGATCCCAGATGGCACGTCGAGCATCAACTATGTCATGCCATTTTCCATAACTATTGGGGTCATAAAAGAAAAACCACTCAAAGACGTAACAGATGAAGCTCGCTTGTGGGCTATGAAAAACCGACCTGAAGAACTCCATATAAACCACGGAGAGTTCATCGGCGATGGGTTAGACCAGATGATATCACAACTTAGCAACAACAAAACGAGCAACCGTGCTCTTATATCCTTGATAGATCAAAAAGTGATAGCCAATTCCGGCGACAATCCAATCCCCTCATTTATGCTCCTTCAATGTAACATACATGAAGACACTCTTTACTGCACTGCATATTTTCGAGCATTAGAGGTCACAACTTTCCTCCGTGTAAACCTTGAAGAAATTCGCTTAAAGATAGTCGCAATTCATGACTCTCTTCAAAACTTCAAAAACATTAAGTTGACTATTTTTGCCTTTAGAGCCTACTCGAACAAAAACATAAACACGTTAAAAATCCCGATAATAGACCGACTCAGTGAAGCAAAAATATTTTCAACCCTATCGAAAAACCCTAAAGAAATCTCTGATCTATTAAAGGAAAAGCGCAAAGATTCAACTGTAGTAGTGACAACTTCCTTGGAGCGAATCATATCCTGCCTAGAGGAGCTAGATGACGGCGCGGTAGCCTTCAACAGAAAACTCGCTCTCTCTACGACAAGGACAATCCTAGAAATCGCTATAGACTTAAAAGAAAAACGATCAATTAACTCTCACCATGAAGATTTTGGGGAAATGAACAAAACCCTCAGCGAGAAAACTCTTGAATTATCCAAGGTGATCTATAATGCGTAAGACTCTAGACGAACTGAAGGCAGCACAAAAAAATTTTGACCAAACGCATAAAATTGGAAGCAAGAGCTTCTACGTCGACATAGGAGACTCGAATATTCAAGAGCTAGAACACTTAGCGGTTTGTCTATCGGGAGAATTCGGAGAGTTTTGCAATATTGTGAAAAAAATTTCCCGCGGAGACCTCACTCTCCAAACCGCTAAAGCCGAGTTAAGCGAGGAACTGGCTGACACCTTTATATACCTATTAAAAATATCAAATCAGCTAAACATTGACATAGAAGCAGAGACGGTGAAGAAAATTGAAAAGAATAAGCTAAGGTTTCCTGAGGTGTGACCATGCATATTTTTATCGGAAATGATCTAAACGACGTCTATTTTGACTCACTGCTGCTATCCGAAGATCACACTACTCAGTCAACCTCATCCAGAGTTGGCACCGTTTACGATTTCGGACCGGCATATTTTCAATTCAACAATCCGAAAGATCAGATATTAACATTACGCAACAGAGGCTTTAACCCATATTTTGCCGTCGTAGAGGCTGCGTGGGTTCTAAGCGGTAAAAATACACTCTCTCCCCTTCAAAACATAATCTCAAACTATTCTCAGTACTCCGATGACGGCAAAACATTGAATGGTGCATATGGCTTTAGACTGAAGCAAAAATTTGGATACAATCAGCTGTCTAGAGCAATTGAACTTCTTAAAAAAACCCCATCAAGCCGCAGAGCAGTAATAACACTTTACTCCCCCGAAGACCTTGTTGAAACACAGTCTTTGGACATACCTTGCAACACAACTATCTACGTAAAAATCAGAAATAACAAACTTGACTTAACTGTATTAAATAGATCAAATGATTTATTCAAAGGTATACCTTACAATGTTTTTGTATTCAATTGCATTCAAAAATACATAGCCAGAAATCTCAATATCGAGCTAGGCATACAACGTCACTTCACCGACTCGCTACACTTATATGAATCAGATCTGAGCAAGGTCAAAAAGATAATTCAAACGAACAGCCCACGTGAAACAGCGGTCAGTAAAGCCCCCCCCTCATCAAGTCACATTTATAACAGCATCCTACTTGAATATGACTTTATCGCCGAAGAAAAAATAGATAACATACAATGCTCTTATACAAGACAAATTTTTGACAGCTATTTTAGCTACAGAACTACAGGCAACGCTATTGATTTAATTAAGTCATTGCCGTATGATCAGTTCGGCTTAAGCGCTAAGCTATGGGCTGAGTCATTCAATCAAAAGGCAAAGTAGATATGCTTAAAGTACCTAACATCTTAGTCAGCACTATTGATGATTTCATTCAGTGGTCAGGTGAGACTGCAGATGAGAACATTGAGCGCGCTACGACCCTAAAGCAACTTATTGCAAGCTCAAATATATCTAACAAAGAAAACTTCTCAATCGAAGAGAACAAAACTTTCATTCAATACATTCTTCTTTGCTTAGCATATGGACAGCTAGACCCAGGAACATATCAAAACCCAAGCTTTAAAGTTATTGTCTCTGATAAAGTCAACCGCATTATCTCCAATATTGGACTAAAGAATAAAGGGGTAATCTTCGTAACGTCGATAGAAGAAGATATTATAGCTCTATTAAACGACCCGAAGATATAATAGCTAAAGCTTTCCCCCCTGGGTTTTGTGAGAAAAATGGGAAACATGCACCATCAAAACAAGGCCCACAATATTCTCCAACTGTTAGATATTTAACAACTTTTTCAAAGGATTCAATGAAGCATCTTGCATCAGGGTCACGAACAGTTATTCCCGCCTAGTAATTTATTTGCTAACCCTCCCCTCCACTGAAACTTCCAAAGTTAGCGCACAACTACTTTACTGCAGATGTAATTTCGCTCAGCATGCACTATTAGTAACTTAACTTCATATATCTCCTTTGGCGTTAATAGGCCTATCTGTTAATTGTTTCGTACGACCACTGTTACGACCTGTGGAGTCTTCTTATCGAATGAGTAGTCTGATTCGATCTTACGGTCATCCATTTTAACGGCGGGGTCCACCAAGATTGCGAAGAGAACGACGCGAACGTTAGGGTGACGCTGATAGAAGTCAGTGAGGCCGGCGAGTGTTTTTGTTGTCTCTCTGACATCACCTGCATCCTTTATATGTTTGAATTCTATGAGAAGCTGATTCCCAAACAAATTGAAATCAGCTCTTTTTTCTTTTCCGTCATAGGTAATGGCCACTTCCTCACGGCCCAAGCCTGGTAGCCAAGGCTTAGCTGTAATCCAAAAAATGTTTTGGAAGTCATACTCACTTACAGGTTTAATCGTCCAGCCTGATTTAGCTGAACCATGATTGCTGACATCTTTATTTGCTGAAGGAATCGCCCGAATCACCGAAATTATAAACTCGCACGCCTCGTATGTTGATACCCCTATATAAGGGCGACCGGGAAGTCCGTGCTCACTTGCTGTTGCAAAAAACTTCTGTAGAGCTTGCACTTCACATGTTTCATTCGCATTACCCGGGAGAACTGTCATTTTGAATTGTACACGCCGGTCAATATTTTGCTTTTTATACTTAGTGAAAAAATCGGTGGAACCACTTCCTCGCCTGTACAATTCAACGGCATCAAGACGCGAGATTAAATCTTTATCACTTGACTCTGTAATGAAGCTCTCATTTGCCACGCTCTCAGCTCTTCCATTCTCCATTACGAAAAGATCCAACGCTGTTCTGTGCCTGAAAACAAAGTCCCTGAGACTAGATTTTTTAATTAAATCATTACACTCAAGAAGTATGTCGATATCGGAGCGAGTACTTCGAGTTTGGTATCTACGAGAGCCAAAGATATATACAGCTTCAATCTGCTGAAAATCCCCGCAGAGTGATTTAACTGCCGCCTCGAGATCAAAAATCTCGTCGATTGCGTCCTGTTCCGACATGTGGGTTCCCTTGAGTTCTAACGCCCGCGCGGTAGACGTGAGCTTGTGAGCGTCCTAATCGGTACGTTTGTAAAATGACGAATGCAGACATTTCTATTGCCCAATCGCTCAGCCGGGAAAAATCCCAGAAACGAAACGCAGGGTCTAATTTTGATCCTATAACGTACCTTATAGCCAGATGATCCTTAACAGCTTACAAGTTGCGGTGAAGGCGCGACACTGGGTGGCAAGAAACCGTCCGTCTGGTGCAGCACCATATCCAGCTCCATCGCGTTCCATCGAATGACTTGGAAGCCCCTAGAACCGCACTTTGGCGTTTTTTTTCGTTATGACGTTTTACCTACCAGCCGTTCTGCCGTCTAGTGATAAACCTGTTCCCGCTCACGCTTCTCCACAGCTACCACATAAACAACAACCTCATGATCGATCACCTGGTGGACCAATCGGTACCCGCTACTACGCAGCTTCATCTTGTAGCAGTCCGGCAAGCTATGCAGCCGGTTCACCTCGACCTCCGGATTCAGCAAAACCGAGACGAGTTTTTTCTTGAGTTGCTGCCGGATCGTATCCTCCAGCTTCTGCCATTCCTTTAGCGCTCGCGCATTGAACCTAAGGCTATAGATCATCCATAGAAATCTTCAATCGCTGAGGGTCGGCAAGGCGCTCGCGAACGGTCGCTAGCAGCGCTTCATCCTCATCGGTCATGAGAACAGGTTTGAAAGGCAGCTGCCCGCGCTCGGCGACGTATTGCAATGCTTGGCGCAGGAGCTCGGAGGGTGTGACACCTAACCGCTCAAGCTCACGATAGGCTCGGATTTTGAGATCTTCGCCGATACGAACGTTGATGGATGCTGCGAATCCTCTGCCCTCACAGCAAGAAACCGTTCGTCTGGTGCCGGCACCATACATCAAAGCCCCGCTACGCGGGGCTTTGTCGTTTTTGATGGATGATGTCGCTTGCCTTGCACTCAGCGACGACGTCCACAATACGTCCACACTTCAGATTTCGATCCGCTTGAAGACCTCTTGGACTTCTGCGGGTGAAATAATGATGCCGCCACGGCCCTCGTCGATCTCCTGCTTGAGCGTGACCTTCGCACCGACGCGCCTAGCTGACAGTCAGGCATGCACCAGTCAGCACAATCATGTTTGCACCCGGCTCGGGTCTCGAGGCGCTGGTCTGGCCAGCAAAGCAGCCTCCATCCTCCCACCGGCACCAGCACCAGCACCAGCACCAGCACCAGCACCAGCACTCAGGGCGCCTGATTATCTGGTAAATGTCCAGCCTCCGGGTAGTTTGCATCGGGTCCGCGCCCCACGGTTCCTGCCTGCTGCCTGGATAACGTTCCACTGCAATCGGCTAAGTCTGCTCAACAGCAAAATTGAAGAAACGTGATCCATGATGTTCAACGCCCAAATCTAATTCCTACTGGAGAGGTTCCTCAGCGCTCGCAACAAGTCGATCGCGTCACCTTGGCAGGCAGAAACTGAATAATCCAAAGGACCAGACCCACAGGCCTCCCCGACGAGATCGGTATACCGAAACAGGCAGGCAAAAAACTGACTCACTTCCCTCGCCTCATGTTCGCCTAGAGGCTTGCCCTCTTTTACTGATTGCCAATCCAAATGGGAAATGAGCCTGTTGCGAGCCCGCACGATCAGATCTCTATAATCCTTCAGCTCTTCCCCTCGATCTATTATGTCTTGAGAAATCAGCCCTAGAGTATCGAGATCATTGTTTAAACTTTCCACAGTTAGGTTTTGTCGATGACCACTACTGGCAGGATCAGTGATTTTGCAGATCTGCAAAAGTATGTGTTCAACCATGATCCTATTCAGGTCATGGAAAAATGCAGAAGCAACACGTTCCAAAACAGCGTCCGTAGCCTCCCCTCCCTCATAAAGAGTTCTGTAGAGGTTGTAACAATTGGTGATCCAAATGCACTCCTCACGGAAGTGATCGAACTTTTTCCGAAGTTGGGTCGGATCCTGATTGCCCATGACACGAAATTCCTCAACGGCGGGATGGATTGACGATTACCAGTGCCCCTCTACTGTCAGGCCGGTTCACTGAGCTCATATCTGTTCCTTCAATCTCAAGAAGGGGGGTATTTATTTTCGACTCTGGTTGATGTGTGTCTAGTCCTAAAAAGGTGCAAACCTATTTCAGGACTAGACATTCGCCTCCATACTGCCCATCGCAACGTCCGGCGTGTTCGCCCTAGCTCGCAGCCACCTAATTTACCCCCACCGACCTTGGGCGGTGAATTTTACCTGGCCGGAGCCGTCTACATGTACCGCAATCTGTTGAGGGGGCTCAATAAATACACTAGGAAAACCCCACTCAACGGGCGGCTGGACAACGTCACCATTAGCATCTACAAAAGCGACTCGCATTCCACTCCTGCTTCTCATGAACTTTAAATAATTGCTATTGTCGCCATCCAGCGTTTCTTCAGAAAATAGCTCAAGATACTCCAAATATTTAATAAAATTATTTTGCTTCGCAACATCTCCCGCCAGATATTCAATAGCGGCTCTTATTTGTTTATTATTGCAGAAAAAAGTATAATTAACACACCAAAAGTCTATGATTATTTCACCCTTCAAAGGAACAGACCACTTAATCAGCGGTAAAGATCTCAAAGGAGTCACCCCGCCACTTCCAGCTTCACGTCCAAAAATAGATGAAAGAACTGTGGGTTTAGCCTCATCAAATATGACGCAGACCGGGGCATTAATCTTAGGCTCAAACTTAGCCAAATCATTAAATTCTTTGCTTATAAATATACTTCTTTGCCTGTCAAATATAATATTACCTTGACTAACGCAACCGCGAAACATAAAGCCGCTGGCCACGCCCAACTCCAAGAACAAGTGAATAGAGCCTATAAAGTTATTAACAGAAGCAACGTTTTCGACATCATGGGAAACCAAAACTACTGAGTCAGAAATGATTTCTGATATTTCGAAATTATTATCCGGACCCTCATAGTCATTAGGCACCCCAAAGAAAACTTTATTTTTTGCCACATCAACAAATTGAGAATACTTATTGTAGATTTCCTGGATCCCATATTTCTCAATCATGAAGGAATAGCCAAGAACATCTAGAAAGCATATCAATCTATTCTTGTAATATTTCAAAGAGCACCTTGGATAGGTCATCAGTTCGAGGACTTTCATCGATACGCTACCGTTTCGACAATACGGTGTCCATAGACCGCTTTTAGGTTACTGCCCTAGGCTCTGATCGCCCGCTATTGGCCAACTGCCGCCGTTCGCGATCGCCTTCAACGAGCACAAGGCGTGCGACACTGTCTTTCATATGCACTGAGTGCCACTCATCAGAGCATCCGGTGCCTTGCCGCCGTGACCCTCACCGTCAATTAGACGCTGTCACTACCTCACTCGTTTTCACCAAACGCCATAATTATCTGGTTGATTTATAAAAACCCCATTTGGTATGTCAAAATATCCACCAAGTACCAGGTCCGCGAATCTCTGTCCTTGTAGCAAAAAGCCGCCTGTCTGGTGCCGCCAGCGACTCTGCAAGATCATTTGCGCCCATGACATCGAAGGCATTATCTTCCGGTCATCCTAGGCGCCCCGCGGGCAAAGCGAAAGCCCCCAGACCACCCCCCACCACTCGTCCGATATCCCGCACCACCCCACATCCCCCGGAACCGAACCCTTCGCCCGCAACTCAAGTACATAGCGGCTACGCTGCACGCTGACTGATCTGCCGCACGTCATGGACCGTTCCAACGCACAAGGCAGTGACGATCCCATTTCCGGTAACGGATGTCTTTTCGACCGTCCCCATTCATGCCTCGACTTCACGGCCAGGATCCGCGTGGGGTGGTGGCTATCGCTTTGTGTTTCTGGTGTCGGTGAGGGCGTGTGTGACGAGACGTCGGTTGCCGCGACGAAGAGGAAGGCTTGATGCGCAGTCGGGCATTCGCCTGTCGGCCGCCCTGAAGAACAATCACTGAAAATAAGGAATTAACATGAGCATTCTCAGCACTATTCTTGAAAAACTCGGGATCGGGTCGGCCAGCGCGACGCCGCAGGCAGCGCCTGAGCCGTCGGCCGTTCCGCCTACCGGAAGCACGGCGTCCTCCACCGGGACATCTGCTGGCGCACCTGCAGCACCGAGTGCCGATCAGGTCACTGCCAAACTTGAATCTCTGTCGCAGGCTCATCCGGAGCTCAAACCGCAGAACTCGATCGTGGACTTGTTGAAGGCCTTGGGCCTGGACAGCAGTTTCGAGCATCGCAAGGAATTGGCGAAGGAAGTCGGCATCGATCCTTATGAAGGCTCGGCGGAGCAGAATCTTGAACTGCACAAAGCTGTGCTGCAGAAAGCATCTCAATAACGCGAACCGTCCGGTCGCGTTATTGACTACCGCAGCCTGCGAAGCTGCGCCTGACTTCAGGCGCAGCGTGCAGGGCTCAATCGTGGCTCTTGTCGAGGGTGCGCAGTTTCTCGGGCAACGCCCACAGTAACAATCCCGCCGCAATCACAGTGCTCACGCCGATGACATACAGGGCAGGCGTGGTGCTGCCTGTGATGTCCTTGATGTGGCCGACCATCACGGGGCTGACGATGCCGCCGAACTGACCCAACGTATTGATGAGCGCGATGCCGCCCGCAGCGCCTGCGCCTGCACCGGCCAGCAGTTTGGGCGGAAGGGTCCAGAAGGCAGGGATCGAGGCGACGATGCCGCCGCCGAGCATGGCGAGTGACAGGACGAGCATGCTGGTGTGCTGGGCGAAGATGCCGGCGCAGAAGAAGCCGACAGCGCCGAGCACCACAAGACCACACACAAACTTGCGCCGCTCGCCGCTGGCGTCCGACAGACGCCCGATCACGACCATGCTGATCGCGCCGCAGATGTACGGAATCGCCGTGAGCAGGCCGATCATGACCGGGCTTTCGACGCCGGCGCTGCGAATCAGCTGTGGTGCCCAGAAGTTGAGGCCGTAGGACGCAACCTGAATGAGGAAGTAGATCAGGCCGAGCATGAGGAACCCGGGCATCTTCAAAGCGGTCAGCAGCGAGCCACCGTGCTTGTTCGGCTCGTGCTGGGCGATGCGGCTGGACAGGTAGGTCTTCTCGGCATCGGTCAGCCAGTGAGCGTCGGCCACACGATCCTTGAGGATTTTCAACACAGCGAAGCCGAGCGCGATGCACGGCAGGCCGCCCAGCAGGAACAGCCAGTGCCAGCCACGCATCTGCATCACGCCGTCCATCCCGCCGAGCACCAGACCCGAGATCGGCGCACCCAGCAAGCCGGCGAACGCGGAGGCCAGAAAGAGCGTGGACGTGATGCGCCCTCGGTAGGTCTGCGGAAACCACAGCGTCAGATAAAACAGCACGCCCGGTGCGAAACCGGCTTCCATCGCGCCGATGATGAAACGCAGCACATAGAACTGCCATTCGGCGTTGACGAAGACCATCAGCGCGGTGGCCACACCCCAGGAAATCATGATGCGGGCGATCCAGCGCCGCGCGCCGACCTTGTACAGCATGATGTTGCTCGGCACTTCGAACAGCACGTAACCGATGACGAAAAGGCTCGCACCCAGGCCGTACGCGGTATCGCTCAGGCTGAGGTCGGTCTGCAGCTGGAACTTGGCGAAGCTGATGTTGATGCGGTCGAAGAATGCAAACAGGTAGCAGACCATGATCAACGGCATCAGGCGCCATGCGACTTTGCGGATGAGCGCCTTTTCGGCGCTGACAACCTCGGCGAGGCTGCTGTTCGGGTTCAGAACAGAGATAGTCATTGCGGTTACTCCAGCTGGACTTCCCAAAGGGAGCCCTATTGTTTTTGTTGTCTGGACGAATGCACCTTCAAGCGCATTCGTTCTGGATGTGCAGGACTGCGCGAGCTTGCGATGGCGTCAGGTCTTCCACAGGGATGCGGACAGTTCATCTGCTATCGCAAGCAGGCTCACGCCTACAGGATTTACGGCGCGTCAGGATTCAGGTCGCCAGGTTCTCCGGCGCTGGGTGCAGGTCACAGTTGCGGCCCGCCTTGGCGACTTGGCCTGGCATTTCGTGTCCCAACAGCGCAGGCAAGCCACGCGAGAGCTTGAGCAAGTGCAGCAGGTCGATGCCGGTGTCGATGCCCATCTCTTCGCACAGGTTCACCAGATCCTCCGTGCAGATGTTGCCCGACGCGCCGGGCGCGAAAGGACATCCGCCCAGTCCGCCCAGCGATGCATCGAACCGCCGCGCACCCGCCTCGTAAGCGGCGAGCACGTTGCTCAGGCCCAGGCCACGCGTGTTGTGAAAATGCAACGTGAGCGCAGACGCCGGGAGGCGAGTCAGCACGCGCTGCACCAAGCGGTGCACCTGACGCGGATTCGCCATGCCGGTGGTGTCGGCCAGGGAGATGCCCTGCATGCCCAGTTCCAGGTACGCGTCGACGATCTGTAGCACGCGGTCTTCATCGATCTTGCCTTCGAACGGGCAGCCGAACGTCGTGGCGATGGAGCCATTGAGGCTGAGAGAACTGCCCGCCACCAGCGAGACGACATCGGCAAATGCGTCGAGCGATTGTTCGCAGCGCATGCGCATATTCGCCAGGTTGTGGGTCTGGCTGGCGGACATCACCAGATTCAGCTCATCGGCGCCGGCGTCCATCGCCCGCTGCGCGCCGCGCAGGTTGGGGATGAGCGCAACATAGATCACGCCCGGCTGCCGCTTGATGCCGCGAAATACTTCGTCGCCATCGCGCAGCGCAGGAATGGCTTTGGGCGATACAAAAGAGCCGGCTTCGATGCGGCTGAAACCGGCCAGAGAAAGCTGGTCGATGAGGTCGATCTTGTCAGCGGTTTCGACCCACTTCGGTTCGATCTGAAGGCCGTCGCGGGGCGACACTTCCTGAACGATCAGGCGCTCTGAAAAGTCAGTGATCATTGAACCACCCCATCGGTTTTGAGTTGAGCGATATCGGCGGCCGTCAGGCCCAGCGCGCCAAGCACGCTGTCGGTGTGCTGACCCAATGCGGGGCCTTGCCAGTTCACCGAGCCCGGCGTTTCGGACAGTTTGGGCACGATGCCGGGCATTTTGACCTGAGCGCCGCCGGGCAGCTCGGCGTCGAGAATCATCTCGCGGGCCTGATAATGCGGATCGGCGACGATGTCGGCGACGTTGTAGATCCGGCCGGCGGGGACTTCGGCCTGTTCCAACGCGCGCAGCACGTCCTCGATCGGCAGGCTTGACGACCAGCCGCTGATCGCCGCGTCGAGCATGTCGCTCTGCGCCGCGCGGCCATCGTTCTGCGCAAACTCGGGCGCGTCAGCCAGATCAGGCCGGCCAATGACCTGCATCAGCCGCTTGAAGATCGGGTCGCTGTTTCCCGCGATCACCACATAGGCGCCATCTGCAGTTGGGTAAGTGTTGGAAGGCGCGATGCCAGGCAACGCTCCGCCGCTGCGCTCACGCACATGGCCGAGCATGGCGTACTCGGGCACCAGGCTTTCCATGAGGTTGAACACGCTTTCAACCAGCGAAACGTCGACGATCTGACCATCGCCCTGCCCGGTCTTCACGCGCAGCAGGGACATCAACGCGCCCATGACCGCATGCATGGAAGCCAGCGAGTCACCCAGACTGACGCCAACGCGCGCGGGCGGCGAGCCAGGCGTGCCGGTGGTGTACCGAATGCCGCCCATGGCCTCGCCGATGGCGCCGAAACCCGGACGATCGCGATAAGGGCCGGACTGGCCGTAACCCGATATCCGCACCAGCGTGAGCTTGGGATTGAGAGCGTGCAGCACGTCCCAGCCCAGACCGAGTTTCTCCAGCGCACCGGGGCGCAGGTTTTCGATCAACACGTCGGCGCTTTCAGCCAGGCGTTTGACGATCTCGATGCCTTCAGCGGATTTGAGGTTCAGGGACAGGGATTTCTTGTTGCGCGACTGCAGGTACCACCACAGCGAAGTCCCTTCGTGCAGCTTTCGCCATTTACGAAGAGGGTCGCCCTGCCCCATCGATTCGATCTTGATCACCTCGGCGCCGAATTCGCCCATCAAGCGAGCGGCGAAAGGCGCTGCGATCAGTGTGCCGATTTCAATTACGCGCACACCGTTCAGGGGGCCTGTCATAGCGGATACCTCGAGTGTTTCTTGGAATTTGTACCAAGACTAGAGGACGGCGAATCCGCAAATCCAACCGTTTGTTGGCAAGAGGCGTTCGCAAACCGCGAACGCTCTAGCGAAAGGTCCCACGTAAGTGATCGAACAACAACGCGCTGACCGGTGACAGCGTTGCCCGGTCGCGCACGACGAGAATCAACGTGCGACGGGCCCATGCATCGCTCAGCGACACCGCGCAGAGGCCAAGGGGCGTGCCGAGCAGGTCGAACGCCTTGCGCGGCAGTACGCCGATGCCCATGTTGGCCTGAACCATTCGGCACATCGCGTCGAAGCCTGGCACGTGGATTCTCACGCGCAGAGGCCTTCCGTGGGAGCGGGCTGCATTCTGGGTGCGCATGTTGATCGAGCTGGCGGCGTGCAGGCCGATGTGATCGCTGCCAAGGGTGTCCTCGAACGCGACGGATTCAAGCCCCGCCAGCGGATGGTCCGCGCGCATCACCACAACCAGCTCGTCACGCCGGTACGCCACGCTGTGCAAGCCTTGAACGTCGGTGTCTTCGGAACAGATGCCGATGTCCGCGACGCCATCGATCAAGCCCTGAACGACGCCATTGCTGGGCCGCTCTTCGAGGTCGACCTTCACCCGTTCATGGCTGGTGGTGAAGTCGTGCAAGTCTTCAGGCAGAAACTGAATGATCGCCGAGAGGTTCGCCAGCATCCGCACATAGCCGCGCATGCCCTGAAGATGCTCATCGAGCTCGAGGCCCATTTTTTCGAGATCAGAGAGCATGCGGCGGGCGTGATGCAGCAGCGTTTCGCCCGCCGCCGTGAGCAGCATGCCCTTGGCATTGCGCACGAACAGACCGATGCCCAGCACTTCCTCAAGCTCCATCAGCCGCTTGCTGGCGGCCGAAACGGCAATCGCCTCTCGTGCAGCCGCACGCGTCAAGGTGCCTTCCTCATGCACGGCGACGAAGAGTTTGAGGGTGATCAGATCGAGACGACGGATCAGGTTCTTGTGAAGCATGAGGAGGGTCCCGACAGCTGCGAGCGCCCAAGAATACACGCAATCGCCGCTGCGTCAGTTCAGGAAAAAGAACACAACAGGCCAGGAGCAGCGCTTGTATTCAGGGGGTGTTCGTCGTTACCGCGCGGTATGAACGGTGTCGTGCAACTCGATCGCCAACGCCAGAATCCTTTTTTTGCCTGGCATATCCAGCCGGAAAAAAAGAAGCAGCATCCTGGCTTCGTCCTCGTCAACGCAATAAAAGTAAGCCGGTGGAACGTTCAACGCCGCCGCAATCTGAATGATGGTCAACGAGTTAGGGACGTGCTCGTTGTTTTCGTACTGATTCATCCGCGCGCTCGCAGATGCGGGATCAATGCCTGCTTCGATACCTAAACGCTCTTGGGATAATCCAGCCGCCGTTCGGGCCTCTTTCAGCCGTTTACTAAAAATGCTCATTCACTAGCCGTTAAAAGGCTAAGAGATTCTTAGAATCAGGTTGACCCCGTACTAAGAGATACTTAGGATCGGAAAATAATCAGTCCTGCCCAGTCATGCCAAATCTGTAGCGCGATGAACGCGCTCGTGGGTTTCCTACCGGAACACGCCACGCACAAGAGCTCAGGGAGAGCTGGCCATGAACATCGAAGCGCAAATCCAAAGCCTTCAAACCGAGCTCCAGATCATTGTCCAAGGGGACACGACCGCGTCGGCCACGACTGTGCAGCAATGGTCGTGCAGGCTCGATGAGATACAGAATCAGCTGAACGGACTGAACGCCGCGGTTCAGAGGGTGGCAGACGCCAATCTTGGGCTTGTTCTGGTGGCTCAACTGCTTGAGGCAGCCCACACAGAAAAGCTGAATGCTGACCAGGTCTGGTGCTTGATTGATCCATTGCGGGAAAGACTGGGGCGCGCAATAGAGGAGGTAAAGCTAACCATTCAATAGCACGTATGGACTGACGCCATTCATTTCATTTCAGTCGCCACCCGCCATTCCGCCAGACGGTCCCCTCGCCTTTGCGCCAATATCTGGCTTCCTTGCTCAAGAACCGCGTCGCCACTGGCGCCGTCGGGCATCATATTGATCCAGACGCCCCCTCCCCGATTTCGTATCCTTCGAGTAACGTATAGCCATAGCCGTCGGCCTGTTTCGCTTGTCGAGGAGACAAAGCGCTGCAACCCCGCAACACGATAGAAGGTCACCCCGTGCATAAAGTCAGACTGATCAAATATTTATGGACCCATCAGACCCCCGAGATTTCCTCTGAATGGTCCAAACTGCTGTTCGAAGTGGAGTTGCCGTTCGTGCCGTTCCATGGCTTGAACATCCAGCTGCCCGATCAGCGCGCCTGGCGCATTCGGGACGTTGAGTGGAACGTTGAAGAGCAGACCTTCCGCTGCCACATCGAAGATCAGTTCATGAATCTGCTCGATGTCGACGATTCTTATGAAGACTGGATCGACATGCTGCTTGAATGCGGCTGGGAGCTGAGCGGCCGCTACACCAACGAACACAACAAGACCTGATCAGCGCCGACCTGCATTCAGGATGGCCACGCCTCAGGCGCGGATATCGACGATACAGACGGCCATGCAGCGATGACATGAGCCAGGCACGCGGCCTGCCAGACAGGCCCGGCATTTACCTTGAGCGCTACTGCCATGAAATGGATCTTCAGCTGTGTCCGTCACCTGACCGGCGCTTTAGTAGTGTGGTCGTCTGCGCTGCTCGCAGCACCGAGCGTTCAGGTCTACGTCCCCGAAGCCCCGCCTCTGACCATGCTCAACGACGGCGACCGACACGGTATCGCCGGCGACCTGGCGCTCAAAGCGATGGACATGGCCGGTTACTCAGCAATCTTTCTCTCCCCGCCCTGGCCCAGGGCGCAGCGCGATGTGGCCAATGGCAAGGACCTGCTGATTGCGCCGCTGACCCGCACTCAAAGCCGCGAGAACAGCTTCACCTGGATTGCCCCGCTTCTGACGATGGACCGGACATTTTTCAGCCTCGATCGTCGGGTCGACAGCTTCGATGAGGCGCGCAAGGCCTTCAGGCTGATCGCCGTCGGCATTGGAACCGCGCAGGAAACCCGGCTGCGCGAAGAAGGCTTCCCGGCCTCGCAGATCTACCCGTTGAAAATCGGTGACAACCCGGCGCAGATGCTGCTCAAAGGGCGCGTCGATGCCTGGTTCAACGGGGTGCCGGAAACGCGCTACATCTGGAAGCAGATAAGCGACCGGCCGCTGGTGATGAGCCGTGTTTTGATGACTGCAAACCTGTATCTAGCCTGCTCGAAAGAGTGCGATTCACAGATGGTAGAGAGCCTGCGAAAGGCGCTCGACACGTTGCAGAGCGATGGCACCGCTGCTCGCATCGAGGCCTCGTACCTGAAAGGTCTGCCGGCGTGGTGAACGCCGGACAGACGCTGTCTGCCTGCCCGGCGATTGCCGATCAAGGCAGCAGAATGACTTTCTCGGCTGCGCCTGCGTTCACCTGGGCGTAACGCGCGGGGCCGTCTTCCAGCGGTGATTCGATCAGCCCGCCAGGCAACGGCAGCGTGCCGTCGTCGAACAGCTTGCCGAACTGCTCGAGCATGCGCGCACAGGCCTCAACGCCATACAGCAGCGAGTTGATGCCCACCACCGAGCCGCCCTTGCGGTAGAGCGCCAGCGCTGGCAGTTGCACATGGCCGTCGACCGGTGCCGCAATGATCGCGATGCGGCCGAACTGCGCCAGCGCTGGCACCGCGGCCGGCAGCCAGAAGCCTGTGGTGTCGAAAATCACTTCGGCGCCGCCCGAGAACACTTCATTGACCTGCGCGCCCAGCTGCTCAGGCGTTTCCAGCAGAATCGCCTCGAAGCCTTGTTCGCGCAACGCTTTGAGCTGCTCGGGACGACGCACCGCCGCCAGCACCTGCGCACCCCGAACCCGCGCCAAGGCAATGGCCGCGCTGCCCACCGCGCCATTGGCACCAATCACCAGCAAGCGCGTGTTGGCGCCCACGAGGCTGCGCTCAAGCGCGTCCCACGCAGTGGTGTAAGGCACGCCAAGGCTGGCAGCCTGAACAAAACTCAAGGACTTGGGTTTGAGTGCGACACCTTTGGCCGAGAGTGTGATGTAAGCGGCGTGGGAGCCATTGCGCGAAAAACCGATCTGATTGCCGGTGCCCCACACTTCCTGGCCGACCAGTTCCTGCGGGCCTTCAATCACCACGCCGGCGAAATCGCGGCCTGGAACGCGGGGCAGCGTGGTGTACGGGAAGCGCCCGAGCACGTTCTTGACGTCGCTGGGGTTCAAGCCCGCCGCTTTGATCTGCACCAGCACCTCACCTTCTGCAGGCACGGGTGTTGGCAGCTCGACGACTTCCAGCGCAGCCAGGTCGCCGGTTCGGGAAAATTGCAGTGCTTTCATAGCGTCAAATCCAGGTGTCAGACGGAAGATTCGGGTCGATTCAAGAAATCAGGTTGGCGAACAACTGCCGGCCCATCGGCCACAGTTTCTCGCCTGCCTGCATGCCGAGCAGGCCGACAAGCGCGACCAAAGGCGGCGCCGGTGAGCGAAAATCCAGGGCGCCGTACAGCAGCCCGACGGCGATACCGATGGCAAGGGAGATGATGTAACTCATGGCGAACTCCGGAAATCTGGCGGCGCGCGGCACAATTGCGGCGCGGCGGCGTCAAGCGATAACCAGAGTGTAAGGAGAGGCCGATAAGGCTACCGGCCAAGTACTTCTGAATTTCGGACAGTGATCAGCGGCGTCAGCCTGCCTGCTCACCCAGAGGATATTGCGACGGCGCCATGCCCAGTTCGCGGCGGAACATGTCACTGAAGCTGCTCGGCGAGTAACCCATGGATCGGGCGATCACGCTGACCGGCACGCCTTGAATGATCTCGGCCACCGCAGTCGCCAGTTGCACCTGCCGCCGCCACTCCGCGAATCCCATGCCGAGTACGGCCAGAAACAGGCGCGACAGCGTTCGGACACTCGCTCCCGCATTTTCCGCATGCTGCTCGAACGGAATATCAATCGAGGGCTCGATCATCACCGCCTGGCAGACATTCATCAGCCGACGGTCACTGTCATCGGGCATTGGCACCTTCAACAGCGAACGCCTGGCCCGCTTGAGCTCGAGCAGCGCAAGCCCGGCCAGGGCGTCGTAATACTCGGAGTCTTTGTCCTGCTCGGCGACCAGGCCGACGATCAGTTCGCGCAGCAGTCGGCCGACTTCCAGCACCTGAACCGTCGTGTCCAGCGTGTGAGCCAACGCGGGACGCAGGTAGATATTGCGCATTTCCAGGTCCGAGACGACCCGAATGCCATGGGGCACGCCGGGCGGCAACCACACGGCGCGTTGCGGCGGCACGACCAGCGCCTCGTGCGGCGTTTCCACCCACATCACGCCCGACATCGCATACAGCACCTGTCCCCAGTCGTGTTCATGCGGCTCGATGTACAAACCGCGAGGGTACGTTCGGGACAGAGGCTGCACCGCGACGGCGGTGTCGGAGAGATCGGGCGGCGCGGCAAGTGCCATGAGGGTGACCGGCGGAAGTGAGAAAGCTGCGATGTTAGCGGAAGATCGACCGACGAAACAAAAACGCCCCGGTCACGGGACCGGGGCGCTCTTTGCAACGTCGGCTCAACAGCCGTTCAACATCAGAAAACGTTGATCGGGTAGTCGATGAAGATGCGGGTTTCGTTACCGCCAACGTTGTACTGATCGACATCGTTGGAAACGCGCAGGAACGAGTTGCGCAGACGCACGGACAGGTCTTTTGCCGGACCGCTTTGCACGACGTAGCTCAGTTGGCTGAACAGTTCGCGCTCTTCGCCACGACCACGGCCTGAACCGTCGTCGATGTTGTCGCCACGAACATAAGCAATCTTGTAGCTCAGGCCAGGCGTGACGACGGTGGCCAGGTTCACGCCATAGCCGGCCTGCCAGGAGCGCTCATCCTTGCCGTTGAAGTCCGACCAGTAGGAGTTAGACAGGTAAATGGTGTTACCGCCATCGCTGAAACCGCCGTTGTTGCGGTAGCCACCGTAGTTGTAGCCGGTTTCACCCGTGCTGCGCTGGTGCGCGATGGTGAAGGAGTGGATGCCCACAGCCCACGTCGCGGCCAGGGACCAGATCTTGTTGTCACGGTCGTCATTGACCGCAACGTCCTTGTCCAGCTTGGTCTTGTAACCGTTGAAGTCGAAGGTCAGCGACTGATCTTTCGGCAGTGCCCAGACGTAATTCAGGTTCACGTACTGCTTCTTCAGCGTGTCTTCGTCGTCGGAGGCGTAGAACGCGCCGCTCAGGGCGTCGGTGAACTTGTAGGCGGCACCGTAGACGTTGATGCTCTTCAGGTCGCCGCTGTCACGGCCTTCGGCGCTCTTGCGGGTCAGACCGGTGAAACGGCCAGCCACCAGCTTGAGGTCCTTGATCTCTTCGGATGTGATCATGGTGCCGGTGTAGGTTTCTGGCAGCAGACGCGAGTTGTCGTAACTCAGCACCGGCAGCTCGGGCATCATGTCGCCGTATTTGAGCACGGTGTTGGAAATGCGGAATTTGACCGCTCCGCCGAAGCGCTGCAGGTCATCGGCTGCATTGCCGCTGTCGCCTTGCTTGAAGAAGTCGATACCGCCGGCGCCGCTCTTGCCCTTGCCACCGTCCAGACGTACCGCGTACAGGCCGAATGCATCGACGCCCACGCCGACGGTGCCCTGGGTGAAACCGGACGAATAGTTGGCCATGAACGCCTGGCCCCACTCGGCGCGGTCTTGAGGGCCGTTCTTGTAATCGCGATTGATGTACGCGTTACGCAGATTGACCTTCAGGCTGCTGTCTTCGACAAAGCCGTTGGCGTCTGCCTGGCCGTCCGCCATGGCGTGGCTGGCGGCGAAGATGCCCAGAGCAAGCAAACCGATACGCTGTTTCATCTTGTTGTCCTTGTGAGCAGATTAATCGCGCGCTGTGGCAAATACCCGGACAGGTAATTGCGTCTCCCGGAACGAAAAAAGCACTCCGGAAGCCAGCACGAAATCATCGCAGTGGACTACAGATGCACGTACATGGCGCTTGGCCACAGGCGGTGGAGGCGCGAATGCTATCCGCCGCATACGGGCATGTCAATTTGATGAACCCCGAACAGACATACGGCTTACGCCCTTCCCGACAGGTGAAAGGCGCACGTTTCAGCCGTGAAGAATGCCCAGCAGTGCCTCAAGTTCTGCATCGTTGATCAGGCCGCGTGGGTAGCGTTTGACCAACATGTCCCGGTAATCGGGTGTCTGTGCCTGCTCCTGTAAACGGGGAGCCTGGGTTATCCGTAACCAGTCCGCCATCATCTGCCGTGCTTCACTGCTCGCAGACAAACCTCGAGTCACTCGCGACTCATGACCTGCGTTCATAGGGATAACCTCTTGCGTCTTGGACCGCGAAATCTACGGCGCTTTTGTTACAGACGAACGAACCGGGTAACTGATCAGGTAACCCGATGGCGCTGTTTCGCGGGGCACTCGAGAAAACGCTACCCACAAAAAAGCCCATCGTTCGATGGGCTTCATGACAGCAAGAAGTGAACCAACTCAGTGGCGATGTGGCGCCGGCTGTTGCTGGGTCAAGCAGTGAATGTTGCCACCGCCCAGCAACAGCTCGCGGCCCGGCACCATCACGACCTCATGCTCCGGGAACAATTTCTGAAGGATCTGACGGGCCGTTTCGTCCAGTGGATCGTCGAAGCTTGGGGCAATGATCCCGCCGTTGACGATCAGGAAGTTCACATACGATCCGGCAAGACGCACCGAAGGGTTGCGCTCCTGGCTGCCGTGCACCTGATCAACGCCATCGCACTCTTCTTGCGTGGCGAACAAGGGACCGGGAATCGGCATTTTGTGCACGATGAAAGGCCGGCCCTTTGCGTCACGGGCGTTTTCCAGAACACCCATTGCCGCCTGGCAACGCGGGAAGTTCGGGTCTTTCGGGTCATCCGTCCAGGCCAGCAGGACTTCGCCGGGCCGCACGTAACAGCAGAAGTTATCCACGTGGCCGTCTGTTTCGTCGTTGTACAGACCGTCCGGCAGCCAGATGATCTTCTCGACCGACAGATGATCGCGCAGCACCGTTTCGATCTCTTCACGATTCAGGTGCGGGTTGCGATTGCGGTTGAGCAGGCATTCCTCGGTGGTGATCAGCGTGCCTTCGCCGTCGACATGAATCGAGCCGCCTTCAAGCACGAAACCTTTGGTGGCATAACGAGGGCAGCGTTCGATTTCCAGTACCTTGCTTGCCAGCGCGGAGTCCAGGTTCCAGGGCGAATACAGGCCGCCGTCGAAACCACCCCACGCGTTGAAATCCCAATCCACGCCCCGTACTTCGCCGCTGTCATTGATGACAAAGGTCGGGCCGGTATCGCGCACCCATGCGTCGTCGTTGCTGATCTCGACGACACGAATGTTCGGCACGTCCAGACGCGCCCGGGCGTTGTCGTACTGAGCCGCGGACACCGCGACAGTCACAGGCTCGAAACGGGCGATCGCCTTGGCCACCGCGACATGGGCGCTCTGCACCGGTTTGCCGCCCAGACGCCAGTTGTCCGGACGCTCGGGCCAGACCATCCAGGTCTGGGTTTGCGGGGCCCATTCGGCTGGCATGTAGAAGCCATCGACGCGGGGTGTGCTGTTGAGAGTGGTCACGGTATTCAGGACTCCATCTATTCGTCGAAGCTTAGCGGCAGAGAACGCACCTTATAGACGATAAAAATCGAATAAAAAAGCCATTTCCTGCCTTTAGGGCTGCAGGTTGTCAAATCTGGCGGATAATAATCTGTCAGCTGACGCATCGGGGACACTCAGCCTTCGAGCTCGCTCAGCACCTTCGACACGTTATCCACGAAGAAATCCACGCTGCGACGGGTGGTCACCATCGGCGGCTTGATCTTCAGGATGTTCAGGTAATCGCCAGTCGGCTGCATGAATATCCCCAGCTGGCGCAACCGATCGCACAGGTACGTGGTTTCTTCGGTGGCAGGCTCCAGGGTCTGGCGATCACGCACCAGCTCAAGTCCCAGATAGAAGCCGGAACCATGGGCAGTGCCGACCAGTGGATGTTTATCAATGAGCGCCATCAGCCGCTCCTTGAAGTAATCGCCCACCGACCGCGCGTTCTCCCAAAGCTGCTCCTCTTCCATGACATCCAGTACAGCCATGCCGATCCGGCAACTGACCGGGCTTCCCCCCGAAGACGAGAAGAAATATCCCTCAGCCTCCAGCGCCTCGGCAATCTCGCGACGCGTGATGACAGCGCCCAGCGGGTGGCCGTTGCCCATTCCCTTGGCCATGGTGATGATGTCCGGCACCACGCCCTGTTCCTCAAAGCCCCAGAAATAGTGGCCCAGACGGCCATAGCCGACTTGCACCTCGTCGGCGATGCACACGCCGCCCTGCTCGTGCACCTTCTGATAGACCTGCTGCAGATACCCGGGCGGCAGCGAAATCCCGCCGGCATTGCCATACACCGGCTCGCAGATGAATCCGGCAACCTGGCGTCCCTGCTCGGCCAGCCGGCTCAGGTGCGCCTCGACACTCTTCAGATAAAACGGTGTGCTGTCGGCGCCTCGGAATTCGCCACGCCAGGTGTTGGGCGCTACCACCGGATGAACCCAGTCCGGGCGCGTACTCAGGGCTTGCGGGTTATCAGCGATGGAAGTAGAGATCGCATCGGTCGCCACGGACCAGCCGTGGTAGGCCTCCAGCACGCTCAGCACATCGCGCCCGCCGCTGTAAGCCCACGCCAGCCTGATGGCCAGATCGTTCGCTTCGGTGCCGCTGTTGACGAGAAATACCCGGTCCATGCCCTCAGGCGCGAGCTTCAGCAGCCGCTCGGAGAACTCAGCGATGGCCGCGTAGTGAAAACGCGAGTTGGTGTTGAGCAATGACCACTGCCGCGCCGCGACCTGCGCCATGCGCGGATGACCGTGACCGAGCACCGCGACATTGTTGAGCATGTCCAGATAGGAGCGGCCGTGCATGTCGATCAGATGATTGCGCCAACCCCGCTCGATCTGCGGTGGCGCCTGGTAATAATGCTTTTGCGAGCGGGCAAAGCTGGCATCCCGACGCGCCAGCAACTCTTCCGGGTTTTCCAGCGCCGGTGCGTCGCAGTCAAAGCCCAGCAAGCGCCTGGGTGACGGGCACAGCGTGCGCCACGCGGCCGCCCGCGATGGTGTTGTGAACAACGGCGGGCTCAGATCCGGGAGCGAACACCGCTGCACGATCAGCGGACCGCCGCCCTGACCGACGACGTCGCCGGCCCCGAATTCGACGCCCGAATCGAAGTCCGAACGCACGCCCCAGAGACGCAGGCTCGACTCAGCGCCCTTCAGCAGCAGCGCACCATCTGCGGTGTGGCGCAGTGAGCCGGCGAACGGCGCGTGCACGGCGGTGCCATGGGGAATCTGCAATTCCACATGCAGGGCGAATGTCTCCGGCTCTTTCGCGCTGTCCGGCAGGGTTCGCGACAGCCGATATTCGCCGTAGCGGCTCGCTGTCAGGCCATGGCGCTGCGCGGCTTCTTTGAGTAACCGCTCGTCGATTCCGGACTGCTCCCAGTTGCCCGCCTCGAAATGTTCGCTGAGCACACCCAGATCGATCATTGTGAAAGGCTGATCGCTCAGACTTGGCAACAACGGAGAAAACGTCTCGACGACGTCCTCTTCCGCACGTTCGCCCACGGCGTCGAGAATCGCCGCTTGCATCAAAGCCACCGGCACCGAAGTCGCCACATCAAAGATGTTCCATTCGCTGGCAAGGTTGGCCTGAATGTAGGCGTTGTCCGGCTCGATACTCGCCTGTTGCTCGCTGCTGAGCACCAGCACGGCCGCACGCGCCACGATCAGTGGCCACAACGCTTGCAGTTCTTCGCTGCCAAGCGGATTGATCGCGTGATACGCCTTGACGGTCGGCACTATATAAAGCGGGTCGCCCTCGGCATGGTGCAGCAACGCCGCGCAGGTCACCGACAGGTCGGCGATGCGCCAGGTGCTGACCAGATCGCCGAAGTCGATCAGCCCCTTCAGTTGCCACTGATGATGAGCGTCGCGCTCCCAGACTACGTTGTATTCGGTGATGTCCATGTGGATGGCCTGCACCGGCAGCGCGCTGATCAACGGCAACAGATGGGCGTGCGCTTGCTCGGCTGCTTCAGCGATGCAAGCGCGCTTCTCGGCGCTGTCGATGACCGGCAGCAGATGCTTGATCAGCGCACTGGCGTGGCGCGGGTCCCATTGCAGAATGCGCGCAAGCCCCGGATGTTCAAAGTCGGCCAGCGCCCTGTCGGCGCTGGCGCACAGTTCGGCCAACCGGGTGGCAACGTGAGGGCTCAGGTGCGAGACATGAGCAAGGGGCCGGCCGTCGATGAATTCCAGCAGCCGGGCGTGCACCGCATTGCCGTCGACTTCGATGGACAGCAGGTCCTGACCATCCAGTGTGCGCTGCACCATCGGGACTCGCATGTCAGGCCGATTGTTCAGGTGCGCCAGCGCTGCGTGCTGGGCTTGCAGTTCTGCCGTCGAGTAATCGCCATGGCAGATTTTCAGCACGAAACGCCGCCCGTCACCGCAATCGAGCAGGAAATTACGATCCTGATGACTGCCCAGCTCTTTCAACGATCCCGACAGCCCGTAATACGTCGCCAGCAATCCGGCAGCCTGCGCAGCGCTGATTTCCGGGCACGGAAGACTGGATCGACGAATCAAGGTGGCGAGCGGCATGAGCGAAAGCCCTGTAAACGAGAGGAAGCAGGCAATATCGCCAGTTGCACGGCTTTTAGGCAACCCCACCGCGAGGTGTCATAAAGAAAAACCAGAACTGATCGATAGATAGCGTAGCCGTTAAGCCCGTGAAACAGTCGCGGCGGTTTAATGACGCTTTCAGGGCTTGGCAATCAATTAATTTCATGGCCGATGGGCGCTTTGCGCCTTGCGCGTAGGCACCGCCCGCCCACAAGCTATGCTTCGTATCTTGACGTCCATCCAGGGAAGAAGGTTTAGCTATGCGAATACTTGTCACCGGTGGCGCCGGTTTTATCGGTTCTGCGCTGATCCGCCATTTGATCAACAACACCGACTATGACGTACTGAACTTCGACAAACTGACGTACGCAGGCAACCTCGAATCGCTGCAGAGCATCGCAACCAACACTCGTTATGAGTTCGTTCAGCAGGACATCGTCGATCAGGCCGGCGTCAGCAAAGTGCTGGCGCGCTTCAAACCCGATGCGATCATGCACCTGGCGGCCGAATCGCATGTCGACCGCTCGATCGATGGACCGTCAGAATTCATTCAGACCAACATCGTCGGCACGTACAGCCTGCTCGAAGCGACCCGTGGCTACTGGCAGACCTTGCCTGAAGCCGAACGCGCGGCCTTTCGCTTCCATCACATCTCGACCGATGAAGTGTATGGCGACCTGCACGGGGTCGACGACCTGTTCACCGAGACGACACCTTATGCGCCAAGCTCGCCGTATTCGGCCAGCAAGGCTGCTTCGGACCACTTGGTCCGGGCCTGGCAGCGCACCTACGGCTTGCCGGTCGTGGTCACCAACTGCTCCAACAATTACGGCCCGTTCCACTTTCCCGAAAAACTCATCCCGCTGGTGATCCTCAATGCCCTGGCCGGTAAACCGCTGCCGGTGTACGGCAACGGCCTGCAAGTGCGGGACTGGCTGTTCGTCGAGGATCACGCCCGCGCATTGCTCAAGGTCGTCACCGAGGGCAAGGTCGGTGAGACCTACAACATCGGTGGCCACAACGAGCAGAAGAACATTGATGTCGTGCGCGGGATCTGCGCGCTGCTCGAAGAGTTGGCGCCTGATCAACGCAAAGGCGTCGAACACTATGCCGACCTGATCACTTACGTGACTGATCGACCGGGCCATGACATGCGCTACGCCATCGACGCCAGCAAGATCGAGCGCGAGCTGGGCTGGAAGCCGGAAGAGACCTTCGAATCCGGGCTGCGCAAAACCGTGCAGTGGTATCTGGACAACCTGGAATGGTGCCGCAACGTGCAGGACGGCAGCTATCAAGGTGAACGCTTGGGCACCAACGTGAAGGATCTGATCGCATGACTAAAGGAATTGTACTGGCTGGTGGCTCCGGCACCCGTTTGCACCCCATCACCCTCGGGGTCTCCAAACAACTGCTGCCTATCTACGACAAACCGATGATCTATTACCCGATCTCGGTGTTGATGCTTGCGGGCATCAAAGAAATCCTGATTATCTCGACGCCGCTGGACCTTCCCCAATACAAAGCGCTATTGGGCGACGGCAGCCAGTTCGGCGTGCACTTCCATTATGCCGAGCAGCCCAAACCTGACGGACTGGCGCAGGCGTTTCTGATCGGCGAAGAATTCATCGGTGATGATTCGGTCTGCCTGATTCTGGGTGACAACATCTTCCACGGTCAGCACTTCAGCGACCAACTCAAGCGCGCAGCTGAGCAGAAAGCCGGGGCCACTGTGTTCGGCTATTGGGTCAAAGACCCGGAACGCTTTGGCGTAATCGACTTCGACAAGGACGGGCACGCATTGTCCATCGAGGAAAAACCCAAGGCGCCGAAGTCCAGCTACGCCGTCACCGGGCTGTATTTCTACGATAACGAAGTGATCCGGATCGCCAAGAACGTCAAGCCATCGCCCCGCGGCGAGCTTGAGATCACTGACGTCAACAACGCCTACCTCAAGCGCGGCGATCTGCGCGTAGAGCGCTTTGGCCGCGGCTTCGCCTGGCTCGATACCGGGACTCACGACAGCCTTCTCGATGCGTCGCAATACGTGCAGACCATCGAGCACCGGCAAGGCCTGAAGGTCGCATGTCTTGAAGAGATCGCGTTCCAGAATGATTGGATCGACCGCGCACACCTGCTCAAACGGGCTGACTATTTCGGCAAGACCGGCTACGGTCAGTACCTGTTCAAAGTCGCAGGGGAAAGTCAGTGAACGTCATCGAGACTGAGTTGCCAGAAGTCCTCATCATCGAACCCAAGGTGTTCGGCGATGAGCGTGGCTTCTTCTACGAGAGCTTCAACGCCAAGGCCTTCGCCGAGGTAACCGGGGTCGACGCGCAATTTGTGCAGGACAACCATTCACGCTCGCAGAAAGGCGTGTTGCGCGGCCTGCATTATCAGATCGAAAACCCGCAGGGCAAACTGGTGCGGGTCACGGCGGGCAAGGTGCTCGACATCGCTGTGGATATCCGTCGCGGCTCGAGCCATTTCGGTAAATGGTTCGGGCTTGAGCTGTCTGCCGAGAACGCCCGGCAGCTGTGGATTCCGCCAGGATTCGCCCACGGGTTTCTGGTGCTGAGCGATTACGCCGAATTCCTGTACAAGACCACTGACTACTACACCCCGTCGGCTGAGCGCTGCATTCGCTGGGACGATGAAGAACTGGCCATCGAGTGGGGCCTGACGGAGCCGCCCAAGCTGTCGGCCAAGGATCAGGTCGGGAAAACCCTCAAAGACGCGGACGTCTTCGAATGAGTGCATCGCTGCGGATATTGATCAGCGGACAGCACGGGCAGGTCTCGCAGGCGTTGCAGCAGAGCCTGAAGGATCTGGGCGAGTTGATCGTGTTGGGTCGCGAGCAACTGGACCTGAGCCGGCCCGAGTCTATCAGCGAGGTGGTCCGCCGCATTCAACCGGATCTGATCATCAACGCTGCCGCGCACACGGCGGTGGATCAGGCCGAGAGCGAACCGGATCAGGCTTTCGCGATCAATGCGACGTCGCCGGGCGTTTTTGCTCAAGAAGCCGCAGCGCTGGGGATCCCGTTCATTCACTACTCCACCGACTATGTATTCGATGGCAGCAAAGAGGGAACGTGGAACGAGCATGACGCGCCAAACCCTCTCGGGGTGTACGGCAAGAGCAAGCTGGCGGGCGAGCGGGCGATCACGGCAGCGGGCGGTCAGTCACTCATTCTGCGCACCAGTTGGGTCTATTCGCTGACAGGACGCAACTTTCTGCTGACCATGCAGCGTCTGCTGCAGGAGCGCGAGAAGCTCACCATCGTTGCTGACCAGATCGGCGCGCCGACGTGGGCAGGCACCATCGCCCAGAGCACGCGGCAGTTGATCGCGCGCTGGCGCGATGGCAGGCCCGGCGCCTGGGGCGTGTATCACCTGACGGCCAGTGGCGAGACTTCGTGGTTCGGCTTCGCTCAAGCCATTGGCGAGCAACTGGTCAAAGACGGCAAGCCATGCGCGGTCCTTGAGCCCATCCCTTCCAGCGCCTACCCGACCCCCGCCGTTCGCCCGCTCAATTCGCGCCTGGATTGCAGTCGCCTGCAGCGTGAATGGGGCGTGAGCCAACCAGACTGGCACGATGCAATGCTGGAGTGCTTAGCGCAGCAGCGCTAGGCATAATGGCGCCAACCGATGCCACGGCAGCCGGGCCGAGCACACTGCAGCGCCTGAACGGCCGCCTTCGTGAGCAAGCTCACTCCCACAAGGAATACGTTCCCCTGCAGAATTGAGCCATTCCCCCGGATGCCATTTCCTGATGGACTGAATTGCTCCACAGCAAACACCATTCCTTTTTGGCAAAGTTTGCTCCAAAGCGAACGGCATTCAATGTGGGAGTGAGCTTGCTCACGAAGAGGTCGGTTCAGGCACCATAACCTGACCGGCATAAACCAGGCATCGCAACGGACCACTCGGGCGATTCAATGACCAGCACTTCCTCTCTACCACGCCGCCCCCGATGGCGCAGCCTCGCCCTGCTTGCGCTGTGCCTGGCGCCGCTGCTGTGGCCGCTCGAACGTCTGGCCGAGCATTACTATCGCAACGAACTGTTGAGCCAGAATCGCCAGACACTCGACCTGTACGTTGCCAACCTGCTCGGCACCCTGCACCGCTACGAAGTCCTGCCGCAAATTCTGGGCGACCTCCCCGGCCTGCGCGCCATGCTCGCCAACCCTCAGGACAAACACACACAGGACAGCGCCAACCAGCTGTTGATGAATACCGCGCGCCAGACCGGTGCCGAAGTGATCTACCTGATGGCGCCGAACGGTGACACCCTTGCCGCGTCGAACTGGGACAAACGCGACAGTTTCGTCGGCCGCAACTTCGCGTTTCGCCCCTACTTCAGCAACGCGATGGCAGGCAATCTCGGCCGTTTCTTTGGCCTGGGAACCACATCGGCCAAACGCGGTTACTTCTTCGCCGCCGCCGTGCGCGAAGGCAACACCGTGATCGGCGTGCTCGTGGTCAAGGTCGATCTGGATCTGACTGAAACGCTGTGGGGCAAGACCCCTGAACAACTGCTGGTCACCGACCACAACGGTGTCGTGATTCTGACCTCCAACCCCAGCTGGCGCTTCAGGGCCACGCGGCCGCTCAGCGAAGAAGAAAAGCAAGCGATCATCGCCATTCAGCCCTACCCGACCCGGGATCCCCGGCCGCTGCAACTGGACGAGAACGGTTGGCTGACGCAAACCCAGCAGATTGATGAAACCGGCTGGAGCGTGAACATTCTCGCGCCCAAGGTGCTGGTGTCACGGCCTGTGCGCACGGTTGTCGCCGTTGGCGGCGCGACGCTGCTGGTGTTGATGCTGCTGCTGGGCATCATGATGCAGCGGCGCCGACATTATCTGGACCGGATCGACTTCGAGGCGCGGGCACGGCGTGAGCTGGAAGCGCGGGTAATCGAGCGTACCAGCGATCTGGAAGGGCTCAACCGACGCCTGCGTCAGGAAGTGCTGGAGCGCGAGCAGGCGCAACAAGAGCTTTTCCGCGCTCAGGACGAGCTGGTTCAGGCAGGCAAGTTGTCGGCGCTGGGGACAATGTCGGCCAGCATCAGTCACGAACTCAATCAGCCATTGGCGGCGATCCGCAGCTACGCAGAGAACGCCGAAGTGCTGCTCGATCATCAACGCACTGACGACGCCCGGGGCAACCTGAAACTGATCAGCGAACTGACCGGGCGCATGGCCTCGATCATTGCTCATTTGCGCGCATTCGCACGGCGGGATCGTCATGCCCCTGAAAGCGTGGCGCTGCAACCGGCGCTGGACGATGCACTGGCGCTGCTTGCCAAGCGTCGCCGGGCAATGGAAGTGGAGCTGATCCGTGACCTGCCCGACGCCACGTTGTGGGTTCAGGCAGGCGAGACGCGCTTGCGCCAGGTGCTGGGCAATCTGCTCGCGAACGCGCTGGATGCACTGACCGAAAAAGGCCCGCCGCGCAAACTGTGGATAAGTGCAGAGCACAATGCCGAGGGCGTCAGCCTGTACATTCGGGACAACGGTCCGGGCTTTTCCAGGGAAGCGCTGGAACATGCCCGCGAACCGTTTTTCACCACCAAGACCCGCACACAGGGGTTGGGGCTCGGGCTTGCGATCTGCGATACGCTGATGCGCGCACTGGGCGGCGAGTTGCTGTTCGCCAATCATCCCGAAGGCGGCGCGCTGCTGACATTGCGTATGCGCACCGGTGCCTCGGGAGTCAACCTTCAACCGCCGGAGGATCTATCTGCATGACCACGGACACCGCCATCGACAGCCGCATACAGGTTGTGCTGATCGACGACGACCCGCACTTGCGCCAGGCACTGAGCCAGACCCTGGATCTGGCCGGCCTGAAAATTCTGCCGCTGAGCGACGCCAAAGGTGTGCAGGCCCGCATCGAACGCGACTGGCCAGGCGTGATCGTCAGCGACATTCGCATGCCCGGCATCGATGGCCTTGAACTGCTGAACCAGTTGCACGCGCAAGACCCTGAGCTTCCGGTGTTGCTGATCACCGGACACGGCGATGTGCCGCTTGCGGTGCAGGCGATGCGCGCCGGCGCGTACGACTTCCTTGAAAAACCCTTCGCCAGCGACGCCCTGCTCGACAGCGTGCGGCGTGCCCTGGCGTTGCGCCGTCTGGTGCTGGACAACCGCAGCCTGCGTCTGGAACTCAGCGACCGCCAGCAACTGAGCACACGGCTCGTCGGCCTCAGCACGTCGATCCAGCGATTGCGCGATCAGATCGGCGCACTCGCGGCCACCAAGGCCGATGTGTTGATTCTGGGCGAAACCGGCGCCGGCAAAGAAGTCGTCGCGCGCGCATTGCATGATCTGTCCAACCGCCGGAATGGCCCGTTCGTGGCGATCAACGCCGGAGCGCTGGCCGAGTCGGTGGTTGAAAGCGAGTTGTTCGGTCACGAACCCGGCGCGTTCACGGGCGCGCAAAAGCGCCGCATCGGCAAATTCGAATTCGCCAACGGCGGCACGCTGTTCCTCGACGAAATCGAGAGCATGAGCATGGACGTGCAGGTCAAGCTGCTGCGTCTGTTGCAGGAGCGGGTGGTCGAGCGGCTCGGTGGCAATCAGCTGATCCCGCTGGACATCCGGGTCATTGCGGCGACCAAGGAAGACCTTCGGCAAGCCGCTGATCAGGGCAGATTCCGGCCGGACTTGTACTACCGGCTCAACGTCGCACCGCTGCGTATTCCGCCGTTGCGCGAACGGGGCGAAGATGCGCTGGTGCTGTTCCAGCATTTCGCCGATGGCGCCAGCCTGCGCCACGGGTTGCCGCGCCACGAACTGCAGCCGGGGCACAGGGCGATGCTGCTGCGACACAGCTGGCCGGGCAACGTGCGCGAGCTGCAAAATGCCGCCGAGCGCTTTGCCTTGGGACTCGAGCTTGAGCTTGAAGGCGCTCCACAGGATGACCTGCCTTCGTCCGGCGGCGGGCTGAGCGAGCAGGTCGAGGCGTTTGAACGCGCCCTGATCGCCGCCGAACTGACCCGCCCGCACAGCTCCGTTCGCAGCCTGGCCGAAGCGCTGGGCGTGCCACGCAAGACCCTGCACGACAAGTTGCGTAAACATGGCCTGACGTTCAGTGGTGGCGGTTCCGATGACAACGATTGATCCAGATTCGAAAGCCCGCGAGCTGCAGGAGGTTCTGCACCGGGACATTCCCCTGACCCGCGACATGGGCATGCAGGTGATCGGCTGGCAAAACCATCAGTTGCGCCTGCATCTGCCGCTGGCACAGAACATCAACCACAAGAGCACGCTGTTCGGCGGCAGCCTGTATTGCGGCGCCGTGCTGGCGGGCTGGGGCTGGCTGTATCTGCGTCTGAAGGAAGCCGGCATCGACGACGGCCATATCGTGATTCAGGAGGGACAGATCAGTTATCCCCTCCCGGTCAAGCGCGATGGCGTGGCGATCTGCGACGCGCCGGACGATGCGACGTGGGACAGGTTCGTGAAGATGTATCAGCGCCGAGGGCGCGCGCGGCTGTCTCTGAACACCCGCATCGTGGCGCAGGACTCGGATGAGTCGGCGGTGGAGTTTGTCGGCCAGTATGTGTTGCATCGCTGACTGTGCTGCGAACACTTCTGGGCGTGAACCAACTGTCTTTAACGTGCCTTCGGTCAACGGCGTAACACCCGACGTCTTCCCGGCTGAAGCCGGTCCTACGAAAAGCTTGCGGCGTCCGTAGGACTGGCCGCACCCCGTCCTGCGAAAAGCTTGCGGCGTCCGTAGGACCGGCTTTAGCCGGGAAGAGGCCGGTGCATGTTGTAGAGATGCAGCGGGTGGAAATCAGGCTTCGCGAACAAGCTCCTCCCCACAGGATCTACGCCTGGGCGACACGCAGTGTCAGCCCTTCGCCAACTCGACCAACGCCTCGCGCCATGCGGCGTCTGCCGGCAACGCCAGAAAATACCCGTTGAGCAGCGACTCACGCGCCGGATAGTCGAACGTATTTCCCGCCAGATCGAGCACCACACCGCCTGCGCCTTCGAGCACGCCCTGCGCGGCGGCGGTGTCCCACTGCGACGTGGGCGCCAGACGCGGGTAGCAATCGGCAGCGCCTTCGGCCAGGAGGCAGAACTTCAGCGAGCTGCCGACGTTGGTCAGTTGCAATTCGCCAACTGCGGCAGACAGCCCGGCCAGCAATCGCTCTTGCTCGGGGCTTGAGTGACGACGGCTGGCGACCACCGTGAACGCCTCCCCCTTCGGCGGCACGTCGCGCACGCGAATGGGCGCAAGGTGCGTGTCATCGTCACTGCGCCACGCGCCCAGCCCGGCGCCGCCGACATAGCAGCGTTGAGTGGTCGGCATCGACACCACGCCGAACACCACGCGACCGTTTTCGATCAGCGCGACGTTAACCGTGAATTCTTCGCTGCCGGAAATGAATTCCTTGGTGCCATCCAGCGGGTCCACCAGCCACCAGCGCTGCCAGTGCCCGCGCTCGCTCAACGGGATGTCGGCGTCTTCTTCAGACAGAATGTGAATGTCCGGAGCCAGCGCCTTCAAACCGGCGGCCAGCACGTCGTGGGCCGCCAGATCCGCAGCCGTGACAGGTGAATCATCAGCCTTGGCCATGACGTGCACATCGGCGCGCCAGAACGGCAGAATCGCTTCGCCCGCGCGACGACAAAGCTCGACGACGGGGGCCATCAGAGGGTGCGGAAGATCGGCGAATGCTCGGCTCATGGCTTGAAATCCCCACGCTGGGCGAGCAGGTCGCGGGCCAGGTACAACGCCGCCAGAGCCCGCCCTTCGGTGAACTGCGGGTGCTGCACAAGACTCGACAACTCGCGCAGATTGACCTTGTCCACTCGCATCGGCTCAGGCTCGTCGCCAGGCAGACGCTCTTCATACAAATCGGTCGCCAGCACCACCTGGATCTTCTGGCTCATGTAACCGGGCGAGAGCGACAGTTCGGTCAAGTGTTCCAGCGTGCGCGCCCCGAATCCTGCCTCTTCCTTGAGTTCCCGGTTGGCGGCGGCCAGCACATCTTCGCCTGGCTCGACCAGCCCCTTGGGCAGCGACAACTCGTATTCATCGGTGCCGCCGCAGTATTCTTCGACCAGTACCGCGTGGTCTGCATCGAGCATGGCCACGATCATCACGGCGCCGTAACCGTTGCCACGGCCGACCAGACGCTCATACACGCGCTCGACGCCGTTGGAGAAGCGCAACTGCACTTCTTCGACTCGGAACAGACGACTATTGGCGACGATTTCGCGGGCAAGCACGGTGGGTTTCTGGCGCATGACAGGCTCCTTGGCGTAGACGGGGTACTATACCGTGGGTTTTCCGAATGTCGTCGTCGGAAAGCCACCGTGACTTTTTCAATGCCGAGGACCTGTATGCCTTCTTTGCCATGGCGCGATATCGACACCGTTTTGCTGGATATGGACGGAACGCTGCTGGATCTGCATTTCGATAACCATTTCTGGCTGGAGCATTTGCCCCAGCGCTATGCGCAGTTGCACGGCGTGAGCCTGAGCCTGGCGAAGATGGAACTCATGCCGCTGTTCGAAAAGAACGCGGGAACCCTGAACTGGTATTGCACTGATTTCTGGAGTGCGGAACTCAAGCTGTCGGTGAAGGACCTGAAGGTCGAGATTGCTCATCTGATCGCATTACGGCCCGACGCGGAGACCTTTCTGGCGGCCATTAAACAGGCTGGCAAGCGCGTGATCATGATCACTAACGCCCATCGCGACTCGCTTTCGCTGAAAATGGAGCGTCTGCAACTCGCGCCCTGGTTCGAGCGTCTGATCAGTTCTCACGATTACGGTTTCCCCAAGGAGAACCCGCAGTTCTGGGACGCGCTGCATGCCGATATCAACTTCGATCCCGCGCGCAGCCTGTTCATCGATGACACCCTGCCGATCCTGCGCAGCGCGGGACGCTACGGCGTCAAACACCTGCTGGCGGTCCGGGAACCCGACAGCCGCAAGGGGCCAAAAGACACCGAGGAATTCGCCGCAGTCGAGGATTATCGCGAGCTGATTCAGGGTTTGTAGGGCGCGGCAAGGCACATTGCTGGGGTAATGCTGCCCGCGCGCAACTGACGCTGCTGGCGGCAATCAACACCCCATGCGACATCCTGCCGCGCTAGAATCGCCGGGCCAGCCCTGTGCCTTGCGGAGTGACAATGGACATCAAACAGCTGAAATTCCTGATCGCCCTCGACGAAACCCGTCACTTCGGGCAGGCCGCGGCACGGTGCCACATCACTCAGCCAACCCTGTCCATGCGCCTGCGCAGCCTTGAGGAAGAGCTGGACTTGCCACTGGTGAACCGGGGTCAGCGCTTCGAAGGGTTCACCGCACCGGGCGAACGTGTGCTGGCCTGGGCGCGCACGGTACTGGCAGCCTACGACGGCTTGCAGGCCGAAGCCGCTGCCTGTCGGGGTCACCTGGTCGGTACGTTGCGATTGGGCGTGGTGCCGCTGTCTAACTTCGATCCACTGCCCCTGTTGCAACGCCTGCACAGCACTCATCCGAACATGCGCTTCGAGCTGTCGGCGCTCAGTTCCGAGCAGATTCTTGACCAGCTCGCGAGCAACCGTCTGGACTTGGGCGTTTCCTATCTGGACCGTCTCGACACCGAGCGCTTCGACTCGCTGGAGCTGGCGGAAACACGTATGGGGCTGATGTACGACCAGCGCTATTTCAGTTTCGGCGAAGAACCGCTGAGCTGGGAAAGCCTCATCGAGTTGCCGCTGGGCATGCTCACCAGCGGCATGCATTTTCGCCAGTCGATCGATCACAACTTCCACAGCCGCAGCCTGCATCCGCAGCCCATTCTCCAGACCGACGCGGTGCATCAATTGCTGCAGGCGGTTCATGGCGGATTCTGCTGCGCAATCATGCCGCTGGATGGCGGTCTGGAAACCCTCACCGAACACCTGCGCCTGCAGCCCATCGAACAGGCTCAGACGCTGGCCCGCCTGGGCCTGATCATGCGCCGATCGGCGCCCCGCTCTGCACTCGCCGAAGCCAGTTTTGCGCTGTACCAGAAAATGATCGAGCCTTCTTGATCGACGTCATCTATCACGGCATCAGTACTAGCGATTAGACGTTATCCGACCGGAGGCCTAGGCTTAGGGCTTGAATAATCTGCCGGTAATTCCTGATGCAAGCCAAGCACACGGAGACCACGGCGCCCGCAAAACAACTGCCCGCGCCCGCCGCAAGCCAGTCTTACAGTTACTCCAATCTTGCCCACGACACCTGCGAGCCGAACGTGCTTGCCGAAGAGGTGGCGCTGGCTATTGCTTACAACGGCATCAGTCAGGCGGTGATGCTGGTGACGCCGACTGATCTGGAAGACTTCATCGTCGGCTTCAGCATTGGCAGCGGCATCATCGAGTCCGCAGACGAAATCTACGACATCAAGCTCGGCGGCTGCGGCTCTGCGCAGACAGCAGAAGTCGAGATCGCCAGCCGCGCATTCTGGAACCTGAAAACCCAGCGTCGACAGCTCGCCGGCACCAGCGGCTGTGGGCTGTGTGGCGTGGAAGCGGTGGAACAGGCGCTTCCCGAACTCAACGCGCTGCCCGGCGCGCCTTTGCCTCCGGCCCAGTGGCTGGACGGGCTGCGCGAGCGCATGAGCGAATTTCAGCCGCTGGGCGAGCATTGCGGCGCGGTCCATGCGGCCATGTTCATGAACGATCAGGGCCAACTGTTGCTGGGCCGTGAAGACATCGGCCGCCACAACGCCCTCGACAAACTGATCGGCGCATTGATCCGCCAGAACATCCCGACCACTGGCGGCCTGGCCGTGGTCACCAGCCGTTGCAGCCTGGAACTCATTCAAAAAGTCTTGCGTGCCGGCATTCAGACCCTTGTCAGCCTGTCCTCGCCTACGGGCCTGGCGCTGCAATGGGCACGTCGTCACAACCTCAATCTGATCCATTTGCCTAAACACAGCGCGCCACGGGTTTACAGCCCTGCCTTGGAGAACAAAGCGTGAGCATGCACAAACAAGCCGACAAGACCCCAGTCCCGCGCTACAAGCCTTACAAAGGTCCGGCCGGTGGATGGGGCGCCCTGATCAGCGTGACCCAAGCCTGGCTGACCAGTGACAACGCGCTGAAAAACCTGCGCATGATGCTCAAGACCAACCAGAACGGCGGTTTCGACTGCCCGGGCTGTGCGTGGGGCGACTCGCCGGAAAGCGGCATGGTCAAGTTCTGCGAAAACGGCGCCAAGGCGGTTAACTGGGAGGCCACCAAGCGCCGTGTCGACCCGTCCTTCTTCGCGCGTTACAGCGTCAGCTCCCTGCTTGAGCAAAGCGATTACTGGCTGGAATATCAGGGCCGTCTGACTGAGCCGATGGCCTACGACGCCGAATCCGACCGCTATAAGCCGATCGCCTGGGACGACGCGTTCGCGTTGATCGCCAAGCACCTGAACAATCTGCCGAGCCCGAACATGGCCGAGTTCTATACCTCGGGCCGGGCCAGCAACGAAGCGGCGTATCTGTATCAGCTGTTTGTGCGCGCTTATGGCACCAACAACTTCCCCGATTGCTCGAACATGTGCCACGAAGCCAGCGGCGTGGCGCTGTCGCAAAGCGTGGGCGTCGGCAAAGGCACCGTGACATTCGACGATTTCGAACACGCCGATGCCATTTTCGTCCTCGGCCAGAACCCGGGCACCAACCACCCGCGCATGCTCGAGCCGCTGCGTGAGGCGGTCAAACGTGGTGCTCAGGTGGTCTGCGTAAACCCGCTCAAAGAGCGTGGCCTGGAGCGTTTCCAGCATCCGCAGCACCCGATCGAGATGCTCAGCAACGGCTCCGAACCGACCAACACCGCTTACTTCCGCCCGGCGCTGGGCGGCGACATGGCGCTGCTGCGCGGCATGGCCAAATTCGTGCTGCAATGGGAGCGCGAGGCACAGGCCAACAATCAGCCGGCGATCTTCGACCACGCGTTCCTCAACGAACACACCAACGGTATTTCGGATTATCTGGCCGCTATCGATGACACCACCTGGGAGTTCATCGTCGAGCAGTCGGGCTTGCCGCTGGACGACATCGAGCGTGCAGCGCGCATGTACGTCAAAGGCAAGAACGTGATCATGTGCTGGGCGATGGGCATTACCCAGCATCGTCATTCGGTACCGACGATTCAGGAAGTCGCCAACCTGATGCTGCTGCGCGGCAACATCGGCAAGCCGGGCGCTGGTCTGTGCCCGGTACGCGGCCACAGTAACGTGCAGGGCGACCGCACGATGGGCATCAACGAGCGTCCGCCAGCGTTTTTCCTGGACGCACTGGAGAAACGCTTCGAGTTCAAAGTCCCTCGTGAAAATGGCCACAACGTCGTTGAAGCCATCCACGCGATGCTCGAAGGCCGCTCCAAGGTTTTCATCGGTCTGGGCGGCAACTTCGCTCAAGCGACGCCGGACAGCCCGCGCACGTTCGAGGCGTTGCGTAACTGCGACCTGACCGTTCAGATCAGCACCAAGCTGAACCGCAGCCATCTGATGCATGGCAAAGAGGCGCTGATTCTGCCGTGCTACGGCCGCACCGACATCGACATTCAGGCCGAGGGTCCACAAGCGGTCACCGTCGAGGACTCGTTCAGCATGGTTCATGCCTCGAACGGTCAGCTCAAACCTCTGTCGCCGCACATGCGTTCGGAGCCGGCGATTCTGGCGGGCATAGCTAATGCCACGCTGGGCAAACAGCCGGTTGACTGGCTCTGGCTGGTCGCCGATTACAGCCGCATTCGCAACCTGATTGCGGACACGATTCCGTCGTTCCAGGACTTCAACGAGAAGATCAAGAATCCGGGCGGCTTCTATCTGGGGAACGCTGCGGGTGCGCGTCGCTGGAACACGCCTAGTGCGCGCGCCAACTTCAAACCCAACGCGCTGCCGAACGATCTGCTGCACGAAAGCATTCGGGGTACCGGCATCGTGCCTGACCTGATCATGCAATCGATGCGCTCGCACGATCAGTACAACACGACGATTTATGGCCTGGATGACCGCTATCGCGGCGTGAAAGGTCAACGCGACGTGATGTTCCTCAACGAGGCCGACATCATCCGTCTGGGCTTCGTGCCGGGCCAGAAGGCCGATATCGTGTCGATCTGGGGTGATGAGGTGGTGCGTCGGGTCAAGGGTTTCACGCTCTTGCCGTTCGACATTCCGGCGGGTCAGGCTGCTGCGTATTACCCCGAGGTTAACCCGCTGGTGCCACTGGAAAGCGTTGGCGACGGCAGCCATACCCCGACGTCGAAATTCGTGGCGATCAAGCTGGAGCGACACAGCGAAGTGGCCCGGATCATCTGACCGGCCCTCGGAGCGTCAGACACCCACCGCGTGCACCGGCGTCGCTGCCGGTGCCCGGCAGTTCGCGAGCAAGCTCCACACCTTCGGCAGCAGTGCGATTGCGTGCAGTTTCAGAATCCGTCTGATGCCCGCTAGCATTGCCTTTGACTCTGCCGAAGGCGTAGGAGCGTCGCTTGCCCGCGATCGGCTGCGCAGCAGTCGTAAAACCTGTCACCCCAAAATTTCAGACACCCCGCGAGCGACGGTCTGCCCCGATCATCCACACACCAGCCGTAAAACCCGGCCACAAAAAAGGCCCAAATCGCATGATTCGGGCCTGTGTGAAGTAGCGTAGGACTGAAATAAATAGACTAAGTTCCCGCATAAAAACAATAACTTAGCGTTTTGTATACACGTCGTGCTATTCGTCGGAATTCGATTGTGACATTTTCTTCATGATTGCAGGATCGCCTCGTCTTCCCTACGAGCATTCATACATGAAGTATTCCTCGATTCTGTTGTTGTCTCTCTCCCTGGCCACCGGTTTCGCCTGCGCAGGCGACAACGTGACGGCCGGCGTGGGTGGCGCATTGGGTGGGGTACTCGGTTCAGTTGTCGGCCAACAGATTGGTGGCAGCACAGGTTCGGCAATTGGCGCAGGCCTGGGCGGCGCGGCCGGTGGCGCAGTAGGCGCAAACCGCCGCAACCGCACTGAAGCGGCCATCGGCGGCGGTCTTGGCGCTGCAGGTGGTAACGTTATCGGTCGCAGCGTCGGTGGCAGCACTGGCAGCTTGATCGGCGCAGCAGCAGGCGGCGGCGCGGGCGGCGCATTGGGTAACTACATGGGCGATGAAAGCCGTCACGACGATGACCGCCGCCGTGGCTATCGTGGCGACCGCCGCGATTACCATCACGGCCGTGGCCACGCCTATGGTCATCGCAAACATGGTCGCGACTGGCGTCACCGCTGACCGCGTCGCACCACCTGCTTCACAACCGGCCGCCGAATTCGCGGCCGGTTTTCATTTCAGGCCAGCAATTGCTCCAGCGCCAGGCGCAGGCTCGCCGGAATCGGCACCGGCTGATTCGAAGCACGATCCACAAAGACATGCACGAAGCGTCCCGCTGCCCGCGCCTCCTCTTCCCCGGCTTTGAAGACGGCCAACTCGTATTGCACCGAGCTGTTGCCCAACTTGCCCACGCGCAAACCTATTTCGATCCTGTCGGGATAGGCGATGGACGCAAAATAGTCGCAGGACGAGCTCACCACGAAACCCACCACTTCGCCGTCATGAATGTCTAGACCGCCTCGCTCGATGAGATAGCTGTTCACCGCGCTATCGAAAAAGCTGTAGTACGTGACGTTGTTCACGTGGCCGTAGATGTCGTTGTCGTGCCAGCGCGTGGTAATTGGCTGAAAGTGCCGGTAATCGGCGCGTTGCGGGGTATCACTCATAGTGGTCCTCTTCGGCTTCAAGGAGTGGCTGGCAGGATGGCGCACAGAGCACAGGCTGTAATCATCAAGCCTCGATTCTGGACCTGATCCAGTCGCGTACCGCTGCATAGGGATGATCTTCAAGGACAGCGAACCCTGCGATGTTCCTTGCTTTGAGTCGTGTGAACAACGGCACGCTGATTCCACACAGAAATCGCGTCAGGCATTCAGCGCTTGGGTCATGGCCTCTCGCTTCGAGATGCCTGGCGACGAACTCACCACAGACGTCAGCAAAGTCATGCTGATCCAGAGGCGTAAGCGGCGGTGGCTCCGGCAGACGTGCGACATGCCCGGCACACACGGAGCAATGCCCGCAACGCGTCGGCGCTCGGGCATCGCCAAAATACTGTGCCAGCCGATGGCTCAGGCAATCCTCGCTGGCAAACAGATCAAGCATGGCGTGTATGCGAGCAATCTCAGTGCTTTCGTGGTGCACGAAATAATCATGCAGCTCTTCGCTCAACGCCCCTGCATCGAAATCCGCTGCAAGCAAGCTGTAAACCTCCGTCATCTGCTTGCTTTCCAACTCGATCCAGCCTTTTTCCTGAAAGAAATCCAGCGCGGTCACCACGCGCCCGCGCTCGGCCTGATGCTGCTGGTACATCGCATCGAAATTAACCGTCGCCCAAGTGCGGGCCCGGCTCGACGTTTCGACAATGGCTGCCACGAACTGCTGACGCTCAGCCTGAAAACGCTGCACGAGGTCTTGGGGCTCGATCAGGTATTTGAAACGATATTCGGCGAAATATGAGTAACGCGGCGCGATGATGCCGCGCAACTCAAGCTGCACGAGCAACGTCTTCAAAGGTAACTGACGAATGTTGCTCGCGTCCGATAGGGGCGTCAGCAGAAACTCCCATTGGCCATCGTTGCGCGCACTCTGCAAATCCTCGAGCACGTGCTGGATGCCTTCACGCTCTGGCGTATCGCCGTACACAAAGTTTTCCAGCACATTGAGGCTGTCGCGGTTCGCGAGCACCAGACACTGCGACGCCGCGCCATCACGCCCTGCCCGGCCAATCTCCTGGCTGTAATTCTCGATGGATTTGGGCAGGTCGAAATGCACGACGTTACGAATGTCGCTTTTGTCGATGCCCATGCCGAACGCGATGGTCGCAACGATGCAATTGAGCCGTCCTTCCATGAACTGTCGCTGGATCGCCTCGCGTTTATCGTGCGGCAGACCGGCGTGATAGGCCTGCGCCGGAACACCGCTCTCGGCCAGATGCGCGGCCACGAATTCGGCGGTCTTTTGCAGCGTTACATAAACGATGCTCGGCTGCCCCGCTCGCTCTGTGAGCCACTGAACCAGCCGCCGGCGCTTGTCGCGTCCGGCAATCGGCTCGACCCACAGATGAAGATTCGGCCGATAGAAGCCGGTGGTGACGACGTCGTCTGGGGCGATGGCGAATTTGCTTTGCATGTCGGCAATAACATGAGGTGTCGCTGTCGCCGTAAGCAGCAGTGCTTGTGGGATGTTGAACTCGCGCTGGTAGTCCGGAAGTTTCAGATAGTCAGGACGGAAGTTGTGGCCCCACTCGGAAATACAGTGCGCCTCATCCACCACCAGCAACGAAATTGGCACCTGCGCAATGAAATGCCGAAAGCGCTCATTCTTCAGGCGCTCAACCGAGATCATCAGAATCTTCAACTCGCCGGAGCGTGCACGAGCCATGACATCCGCCACCTCGTCCCGACTCTGCGCCGAATCGATACTGGCAGCCGCAATGCCGTGGCGTTGAAGAAAGGCCAACTGATCCTGAATCAGCGCCAGCAAGGGCGATACGACCAGTGTGAGATGCGGCAGCAACAGCGCTGGCAATTGATAGCACAGGGACTTGCCGGAGCCCGTGGGAAAAATCGCTGCCGCCGAACGCCCGGCTAAAACCGCGCTGATGGCGGCCTCTTGTCCGTCACGAAACTGCCGATAACCGAAAACCTGCTCAAGGGTTTGATGCATGTGCTGCCACTCCATTGACCGTCGCAAGGGGATGAACCTTAGCGCGATGGGCCCGGGCGCAATACACCTGAACCGTTACAGAAATGTCGAACAGGATACATCCCTGCTACGACTTCGATACGCAGTGCTGGCAAAACACAATCGCGGCTATTAATCTCGCGGCAATCAACATCCGTACTACCAGTCGTTCGCACGCGCAGGCCCAGTTACAGGCCCCACGTCAGACGACTCGCCAAGGAGAGGCAATGCAAGCCAAGCCAAAGCCCGAAGATGACGGGCTCGTCATGCAGCGTCTGAAACCGGACCACTTCGATGTCGTCCTGGGTTCTCACCCAGCAAAACGAAAGGTCGCACCTGCCAGAGGTAATTGGCCGCTCAGCAGTATTCTGATCTGTCTGGCATTGCTGGTGGCAATCATCTTTCTGATCTTTCAGATGTTTCACACATCCAGGCCGGCTGCGGTGGCTGTTGCCGGGCCTCTGAAAGCGGAAATAGTCGCCGAGCCAGCGCAGACGTTGCCAGCGCCGCAAGTGCGCACCGTCGAGCAGGTGGTCTACGTCGCGCCCAAGGAGCAAACGCAGGAAACCCCACCCGCACGCTCGCTGAATAACTGCCTGAAAGACGGCAACGTCATTGACCGCGACGTCATCAATTGTCGATTCGGTGACACGCAGCAAACCACTGATTACAACGCGCCGCGCGCCAAAGGCATGGTCTCGGAGCAATACCTGGCGCAGTACAAAGCTGGCGCGACCAAACCCAAATCCGACTCAGGCCGTCGTTACGAAGTCGCAGGCGTTTTCATCCGGGAAATCGATGGTCGCAACCGCTACGAAGCTCGCTACCGCATCTACAACAACCACATCGAAACCAGCAGCGTCTGCATGAATTTCATGTCAGACAGCGCCGAATACCGTGAATGCCGCCGCGCAGCGGTGCCCTACTTCAAAGACATGTGCAGCGACTGGACCAAACGACTGGCGAAGGACAAAAACGAGAAAAACAAACTGGCGCAAGAGCAATATTGCGAGGCAACCCGCGCGTATCAGCCGTGATCCGGGCGCCGGGCAGCCACCCTTTGCACCGAAGACAGGCAACGCGCGCACCTCACGCTGCGCGCTGGATCGCCGAACCTGCGAAGAAGATTTTGCGCTCTTGCGTCGACAAAAACTGATTCTGATGGTCATACCTTCCGCCAGGCAGAGGCTTTCAACGCCGCTCACTTCAGGAAACCGTCATGACCCGCACTTGCTACCTGCCGTTAGTCCTCACAGCCCTGATCGCAACGCTTACCGGATGCGGCGATAAAGAAGCTGGAAAAACCACGAGTGCCTCCGGCGCGGCGCGCGGTCTGGAAAAGTCGATGACGGTGGATGTCAGCGGGGCGCTCAATCTGCATTACGAAGCCAAAGGCGACCAGGTCGGCGTAGGATTTTTGCCCGGCAAGCTGCCCGGTTCGAACTGGCTGACCTTGAGTGCAGACCAGGAAGCAGAAGGCGATCGTAACGAGGTCAGCATCGGACCGATTCTCGGGTTCTCCTTCGACAATCCTGATCAGGAGAAGCAAGCGATCATGTTTCAGGGCGGTCGCGTAGAAGTTGCCCACGACGAAAACAGCGCGTCCTACGACACTGGCTCCTACTACCAGTACTTCGACACCGACAAGAGAGGCGCGAACAGCAACGTACGACTGGACTTCAGCAAAATAGAAAAGCTGGAATCTTCAAACACATTGCTGGAGCGCTATCGCCTCGTCGGCACCTTCCAGTTCAACGCCGCGCTTTCACCTGAGCAACCCAATGACGAATGCACGCGAGAGTCGGCCGCCTACGCCGCCGAGCACGGCGAACGCCACCCGGGCTTCGACGCCAAACTGTGCAACGCCAAAAGCGTTGTGGCCAAGGGCAGCTTTGACATCACCCAGGATTTCCCGGTTACGGCCAAGGCGGGGTGAGGTTTCCACGAACAGTGACTTATGGAGTGAGGACGCGGGCCATGCATCTTCCCGTCCGCAGGCTGTAGGAGCATGGCTTGTCCCGCGATCTGGCGCGCAGCGCCAATCACAATGGCAAGTGAAGACCTTCAAGTATCCGCAGATTAGAGCTCGCATAAAAAAACCGCCCCGAAGGGCGGTTTCTGTTCGGCGTGAACCGATCTTACAGCTTCGGACCCGCTGCCTTGATCGCGTCGCTCACTTCGAACTTCTTGAAATTCTCGATGAACAGACCGGCCAGTGCTTTGGCCGCTTCGTCGTAGGCCGCTTTGTCAGCCCAGGTGTTGCGTGGGTTGAGCAGTGCGGTGTCGACGCCGGGTACTGACTTCGGCACGTCCAGGTTGACGGTGTCCAGGTGCTCGGTTTCTGCACCGATCAGCGCGCCGCTCTGAATGGCCGCGATGACACCGCGCGTGGTCGGGATGTTGAAGCGTTTGCCGACGCCGTAGCCGCCGCCGGTCCAGCCGGTGTTGACCAGGTAAACCTTGGAGCCGAAGCCGCGGATGCGCTTGATCAGCAGTTCAGCGTATTCGCCAGCAGGACGCGGGAAGAACGGTGCGCCGAAGCAGGTGGAGAACGTGGACTTGATGCCAGCGCCGGAACCCATTTCGGTAGAGCCGACCAGCGCGGTGTAGCCGGACAGGAAGTGATAAGCCGCCTGTTCTTCGCTGAGGATCGAGACTGGTGGCAGAACGCCGGTCAGGTCGCAGGTCAGGAAGATCACGGCATTCGGCTCGCCGCCCAGGTTTTTCTCGGAGCGCTTCTCGACGTGCTCCAGCGGGTAGGCGGCGCGGCTGTTCTGAGTCAGGCTGCTGTCGGCGTAGTCAGCGTGGCCAGCGGCATCCAGAACGACGTTTTCCAGCACTGCGCCATGCTTGATGGCTTTCCAGATGACAGGCTCGTTCTTCTCGGACAGGTCGATGCACTTGGCATAGCAACCGCCTTCGATGTTGAACACAACACCTTCGCCCCAGCCGTGTTCATCGTCACCGATCAGGTAACGGCTCTCGTCTGCGGACAGCGTGGTCTTGCCTGTGCCGGACAGACCGAAGAACAGCGTGACATCGCCCTCTTCGCCGATGTTGGCGGCGCAATGCATAGGCAGTACGTCGGCGGCCGGCAGCAGGAAGTTCTGCACCGAGAACATCGCTTTTTTCATCTCGCCGGCATAACGCATGCCCGCGATCAGAACCTTCTTCTGTGCGAAGTTGATGATGACGCAACCATCGGAGTTGGTGCCGTCACGCTCTGGCACGCATTCGAAGTTGGCAACGTTCAGCACTTGCCACTCTTGACGACCGGCAGGGTTGTACTGAGCCGGGTTGATGAACAGGCAACGGCCAAACAGGTTCTGCCAGGCAGTCTGAGTGGTCATCTTGACCGCCAGGTAGTGGTCGGCCGCCGCGCCTACGTGAACGTGAGAAACGAAGTGTTCCTGAGCATTGTTGAACGCTTCGACACGTGCCCACAGGGCATCGAATTTGTCAGCAGGGAATTTGCGGTTGATCGGGCCCCAGGCGATTGCGGCCGTGGTGCTCGGCTCATCGACGATGAAACGGTCAACTGGCGAACGACCAGTGCGGTGGCCGGTTTCGACGACGAGCGCGCCGGTATCGGACAGTACGCCTTCTTCGCGTTTGAGGGCTTCTTTAACCAGTTCGTCGACACTGAGATCGGTGTAAACGGCGTTGTTGGCTTGCGTCATGAGATTCCCCGTCGGCCCGCTGGCCGAGTGCTCCAAACGTTTTGTAGTAGAAAAACCCAAACTACTACAGCTAAAAAGTGGGCCGGATTATGCCAGAAAAGCCCAGAAAAGGTAGGGCCCTCCTGTCAGAACTACATAATGAAGAACCAAGCCGGCCGGGCGGAAACCATTCAGCCCGACGTCGGCACTACATCAATGACGGGTATCTGAAGGGGTGTCTACTCCGCCCCCTGCAAACAGCTGCGCTACATCGGTTGCATCGAAAAGGTAGCGCTGATTGCAGAACTGGCAATCGATCTCAACGGTGCCGTTATGTTCGATTACCAATTGCTGTGCATCTTCCAGACCAAGACTGACCAGCGCATTGGCAGAACGTTCGCGCGAGCAGCTGCAACGGAACACTAAAGGCTGCACATCGAACATGCGCACAGGGTCTTCATGGAACAGCCGATGCAGCACGGTTTCGTTGTTCAGACTCAGCAATTCCTCGGCCGTGAGCGTGTCGACGAGGGTGTTGACGTGCTGCCAGCTGGCTTCGCGCTCCTCGGCATCGGTGAGCCGTGCAGGCGGAAGCTGTTGAAGCAGCAGGCCACGTGCACGCTTGCCGTCAGCTTTGATCCAGAAGCGTGTAGGCAATTGCTCGGACATAACGAAGTATTCGGACAGGCAGGCCGACAGGTCGACGCCATCCAGCCCGACGATGCCTTGGTAGCGCTTACCCTGACGCGGATCGATAGTCATTGTGAGGTCGCCGTCGGGCATCAGCTCTTTGAGCGTGGCGTCCGGCGTGATCAGGCTCTCGTCGTAGCGGGCGATGCCACGGATCTCACGCTCGCTGGAGCACTCGACCATCAACAGGGAAACCGGCCCGAGAGAGCGCGCCTGAAGCACCAGCAATCCATCGAACTTCAGCGTACCGACCAACAGGGCCGCGGCGGCGAGCATTTCGCCAAGCAACTGGGCCACCGGCTCAGGGTATGGATGCTTGGCGAGCACCTCGGCGTAGCTGCGCTCGAGCGCGACCAGCTCACCGCGCACGTCGCTCTCGTCGAAGATGAAACGCTGGGTGTAATCGATATCCGGGAAATCATGCATAGAAATAGGTATCTGAAGTGATGACAAGTTGATGACAAACGCCTATAAAACGCGGTTTAGCACCGCTTGGTGCGTTGTCATGCCGATGGGGGCATTTTATGGACTATCCCGCGCTGTTCCAACCCAAGTGGAACGCCAAAAAATTCCTGCTGTGCAACCTGGTGGCCTTGGCGCTACTGCTGGTCTGGGTCTGGCCGACCGGGCATGCCGCTTTTACTCAATTCGATGAGTGGCTGTTTCATCTGCTTAACCGTCCGCTCGAGCAAAACGAAGTGTGGCTGTGGATGTGGACGATTGCCAGCATGCGCCCCTTCGATATCGTCGTCGGCCTGATCCTTCTGGCTTTGCTGATCAAAGGTGACTGGGTCTTCAAAGCCGTGCAGACCCGCGCCGCGCTGATTGGCTTTGTCCTGACGCTGATTCTGTTACTGGTCATCCGGACGGTGTTCTCCAAAATCATCGATCACACCTCGCTTCAACATGACAGCGCCTCGATGGTGATTCCCGACGCGATCAAACTCAGCGATATATTCCCCACGCTGGAAGACAAATGGGAGCTCAAAGACCGCTCCAGCCAGAGCTTTCCCGGCGACCACGCTTCGGTTTTGCTGATCTGGGCGATGTTCATGACTGCGTTCAGCCGCACTGTCGGTCAACGGGTGATCATCTGGGTTCTGGCGTTTCTGTTCATGATGCCGCGCCTCGTCGCTGGCGCACATTGGGGCCAGGATGACTACATCGGCGGCGTGATGATCGCGTTGCTCGCCCTGGCATGGAGCTGCTACACACCGTTCGTGGCCGTGGTGACCCGTTTCCTGCTGCAGGTGACGGCACCCATCTTTAACGTCTTCGCCAAGGTGCCGCTGCTCAACTCCCTGAGCATCATGAAGCCTGGCGCGCGGGGATAAGCGCCTGCAGGAGCGCGCTTGCAGGACATTGCGTTCAAGCAGTTGCAGATATCACGCGACTCGCTGCAATTCTGGACAACCGCGCTCCGGCCAGAAACCTTCAGTCATCGCCGGATCGAAAGTGAAACAACTGACGGCGCTGCTTCTTGGTCGGCTTGCCGTCAGTGGTCACGCCCAGGCTGCCAGCCTTGCGCATCTGCGCCGCCTGCTCCCTTTTTGCGAGACTCTCAGGCGTTTCGCTGTATAGCAATTGAGCTTCGGGGGCACCGCGCCGCACGATGGACAAGGCTTGAACCACGACGGTGCGCTCATCGAAGCCTGCGCGAATTTGCAGCTCGTCGCCGACGCGCGGCTCCTTGCCTGGCTTGCAGCGCTCGCCTCTACAGTGCACTTTGCCACTCTCGATTGCGGCTTTCGCCAGCGCACGGGTCTTGAAAAAACGGGCTGCCCAGAGCCACTTGTCCAGACGAACTTTGTCGTCCTCGTCTGACTTTTGCGTCATCTGAATTCCTCAATCTGGTAACAGTCAGAACTGTACTACGTCACGCGGGGCACGCAGTTATCCGAGCCCTCGTTTAAACTGCCTGCCAAGATAAATGGCGCCGACATTGGAGTACGCCGTGACAGATTTCCCAACGTCGCTGACCGGTGGCTGTAAGGGCTGCAAAGAAAGCCCTGAGCTGACTTTCGATTTCGATTTCGCCTATCAGCCGATCGTCGATCTGCGCGACCAGTCGATCTTCGCGTACGAGGCGCTCGTGCGCGGAATTGCCGGTGAGGGTGCGCACTCGGTCTTGAGCCAGGTCGACGACAGCAACCGCTATCGATTCGATCAATTGTGCCGGACCAGGGCAATTTCAACTGCCGCCAGGCTGGGCATGACCGAGCACTTGTCCATCAACTTCCTGCCCAATGCCGTCTATCGTCCGGAGCTGTGCATCCGCAGCACGCTGGAAGCCGCTCGCTCGCACAACTTCCCGCTTGATCGACTGATTTTCGAGACGGTCGAAAGCGAGCACATGGACAGTCGTCATCTGACTCACATTCTGCGTGAATACCGCGAATTCGGTTTCAAGACGGCGATCGACGACTTCGGCGCCGGGCATTCGGGGCTGACGTTGCTGGCGGACTTTCAACCCGATCTCATCAAACTGGACATGGCGCTGGTGCGCGATATCCATCGAGATCGCGTGCGTCAGGCTATCGTTCGCGGGGTTGTCACAATGTGTACGGAGTTGGGCGTTACAGTCGTCGCCGAAGGCATCGAGGAGGCCGGAGAACGAGACTTCCTAGCTGACTCCGGAATTTATCTGATGCAGGGCTACTGGTTCGCCAAACCTGCATTCAAGGCACTGGCGCAGATCGACCCTGGCGTCTGGCAGAACGCGTAAACGTACGGAACCGCTTTGAAGACATTCGACCATCTCACAGTCATCGGCCTTCGCGAATGGGTGGCGCTGCCCAATTTAGGGGTAGCGGGCCTGCGCGCGAAAATCGACACCGGGGCGAGCACCTCCAGCCTGCACGCCACGGAAATCGAACCCTTCGAACGCGACGGCGAGAAATGGGTGCGTTTCAACGCGCATCTGGGCACCGTGGTGCAATTGCGCCATCGACGCTGCGAAGCGCAACTGGTGGCGATGAAAACCATCAAAAGCTCCAACGGGCATGCTCAGGTGCGCTACGTGATCCGCACCACGCTGGCGCTGGGTGATCGGGTCTGGCCCGTGGAATTCACCCTGGCTTGTCGCAAAGCCATGCGCTATCGGTTGCTGCTGGGTTCCAAAGCCTTGATCGACGGCCAGTTGGTGGTCAATCCGGGTATTACATATGTTCAGGACAAGCCGGTCTTCCCGGCTTCAAATTCCTCTGCCACAGGTGCTGCATGAAGATCGCTGTGCTTTCGCGAAACCCGCGTCTGTATTCAACCCGCCGACTGGTCGAAGCTGGCATCCAGCGCGGTCACGAGGTGGTGGTGATCGATACCCTGCGCGCCTATATGAACATCGCCAGTCATAAGCCGCAGATTCACTATCGAGGAAAACCACTGGAAGGCTTCGACGCGGTCATCCCGCGGATCGGCGCGTCCGTCACGTTCTATGGCTGCGCGGTGTTGCGCCAGTTCGAAATGATGGGCGTTTTCCCGCTCAACGAATCAGTCGCCATTGCCCGCTCCCGCGACAAGCTGCGCTCGCTGCAGTTGCTGTCACGTCGGGGGATCGGCCTGCCGGTGACCGGCTTCGCCCACTCGCCTGACGACATCCCGGACCTCATCCAGATGGTCAATGGCGCCCCGCTGGTCATCAAGGTGCTCGAAGGCACTCAGGGCATTGGCGTGGTGCTGTGTGAAACGGCGACGGCAGCGGAATCGGTGATCGAGGCATTCATGGGCCTCAAGCAGGACATCATGGTTCAGGAATACATCAAGGAAGCAGGCGGTGCCGACATCCGCTGTTTCGTGGTGGGTGACAAGGTCATCGCCTCAATGATGCGCCAGGCCAAGCCAGGCGAATTCCGCTCCAACCTGCACCGCGGCGGGACCGCCAGCCTCATCAAGATCACGCCCGAAGAGCGAATGACAGCCATCCGGGCCGCCAAAGTCATGGGGCTCAGCGTTGCCGGCGTGGACATCCTGCGCTCCAACCACGGCCCATTGGTGATGGAAGTGAACTCTTCGCCGGGACTGGAAGGTATTGAAGCGACAACCGGCAAGGACGTCGCCGGGATGATCATTCAGTACATCGAAAAGAACGGCGGGCCGCACATGACCCGAACCAAGGGCAAAGGCTGACGGAAAGCCTGCCTACGACACCGCCGCGTGCTCGCGCTCGCGGCGTGTCGGCATTCACGCTCTTTGTGCAGGCTCGCCGCTTGAAGCACGCGCAATCAGCGCGACGGCATGAGATCAGTCTGCGTCCCTGGGCAACATCAAGCCCAATGGCAATCGAACGCGCGCTTCCAGCCCGCCGCCGGAGCGATTGCGCAGTTCGACATTGCCACCGTGCATCGCTGCGATACGCTTGACGATCGCAAGCCCCAGTCCTGTGCCCTTGCCGCTTCGGGCGCGATCGCCCCGGATGAACGGGTTGAAAATCCCCTCAAGCTCCGAAGGATCGATGCCCATACCGCGATCCAGTACGCTCAGCACCACGTAGGGCGCACCACTGTCCCCTGACACATACGCTGCGACCTCAACACCATCACCCGCATGATGCATGGCGTTACCGATGAGGTTATTAAGCAAACGCTTCATCGAGACCCGCCGCAGCGGAAACGGAGGGATGGACTCCAGACACAGTCGCACCTGCTCCACGGGGCTGTTGTAGGGCGCAACGACTTCATGCACGAGCTCGACCAGATCGACCTCTTCGACCTCCTCGTCGCGCCCGTCCCGGATGAACGCCAGAAACTGATCGAGAATGGCATCCATGTCCTCGATGTCGCGAACCATGCCCTCCATGAATTCATTGTTGGCCGGCATCAGCTCCAGCGACAAACGCAGCCGTGTCAGCGGCGTACGCAGATCATGGGACACGCCCGCAAGCATCAGTTCCCGCTCCTGACCCGCTTGTTCGACGTCTTCGGCCATCTGGTTGAACGCCCGATAGACCTCGGTCATTTCGCTGGGCGTATCGCCGACAGGCAACCGGACGCTGCGCCCCTGGCCCAATTGACGCGCCGCAAAGACAAGACGTTTGAGAGGCTGATTGAGCTGGCTGACGAAGATCCAGGCCGATGCCGTGGACAGCAGACCGATCGCCAGGAACCAGCCGAGCACGCTCCATATTTTCTGGCCGCGCAGCGGGTGCGGATACAGCGGCACCTTCAGCCAGCCATCGCCCAGACTCGGTGCGCGTACCCACAGCGCGGGCGGAGCATGCACGCGCAACCGTACTTCTGTGTCAGCGCCCAGTTCGGCCTGCATCTGACGCTGGTAGATTTCCGAATAAGGCCAGTGCTGCTCGCCTTCCGGGACACCACCGCCGACCACGCGGATCAGGCCCGCTGCATCTGCGATGGTCTGCCGGTCGCTTTCATCGGCCGCCCAGTAAGCCCGCAAAGTCAGCGCAACACCGTGGCTGTATTGGCGATCCACCAGAACGTCTTCGTTCATCAGCAGATAAACCAGCGTCAGCGCCTTGGAAAACAGCACGACGATGAGCACCAGCCAGAGCGTGCGGGAGAAAAAACTTTGCGGGAACCAGAGCGGTGTCTTCATAACAGCAGCTACACACTTTGCAGGAGCGAGCTCAGGCTCGCGAAATTCGCGGAACACAAGAGACAGCAAAAACCAGTCACGACGATGTTCGCTGATGGCGAACACCGAGGTGACTGGCTAACGTTGCGGGCGTCGAACACCCGGCAAATGACTGTCGGACTTGCTGTTACTGCTTGTTGGCACCGTCTGGCACGAACACATAACCGACGCCCCATACGGTCTGGATATAGCGCGGCTTGGCGGCATCCACTTCGATCAGGCGGCGCAGACGAGAAATCTGTACGTCGATGGAGCGCTCCAGAGCATCCCACTCGCGCCCGCGGGCCAGATTCATCAGCTTGTCGCGGGTCAGCGGCTCGCGCGCATGCATGACCAGCGCCTTGAGCACCGCGAATTCGCCGGTGGTGAGCATGTGTACTTCGTCGCCACGCTTAAGCTCACGAGTGGCCAGAGACAATTCGTAATCGCCAAAGGTGACTGTTTCTTCTTCGCTGGCCGGTGCGCCAGGCACCGGGGCGGCCTGACGACGAAGCACGGCACGCACGCGGGCCATCAGTTCATCGGGGTTGAAAGGTTTGGCCAGGTAATCATCGGCGCCCAGCTCCAGACCCTTGATCCGGCTCAGCTCATCGCCCTTGGCGGTCAGCATGATGATGGGCACCTGATTGTTCGCGGCACGCAGACGGCGGCAAGCGGACAAGCCGTCTTCGCCTGGCAGCATCAGATCCAGCACCACGAGATGAAACACTTCGCGCGCCAGCAGACGGTCCATTTGCTCCACGTTGGGCACAGCGCGGGCGCGGTAGCCTTTGCTGTTGAAAAAGCGTTCTAACAGGCTGCTCAAGCCCGGGTCATCATCAACGATGAGGATTTTCTCGCCTTCAGCCGTTTGTGCAGTGCTGCTCATTGGAAGCTCCTTTGATCTCGGCGCGCATTATGGCGTAGCTGCTGCGATGCGCACCGTGTGCATTGTTAGCAGATTTTTCCTGAGTACACACTGGCGCTCTCCCTCGCGGCCGAGGGAGGTGATCGCCATCGTGCGACGCACCGATTCTGGCCATCTGATCGGCTGATCCCCTAATCAGGGTTCGCTGGGTATAATGCGCCGCCCTCAAGGTCAGGCAGCACCCGCTCAAGGCGGTTCGCCAGCAGCTGGATTTTTTGCACACACATTTGCCAGGTGGTTTTATGGACAGTATCAACAGCCGCATCGCCGAAGAACTCGGCGTCCGCCCGCAACAGGTCGAAGCGGCCGTCGCGCTACTGGATGAAGGCTCTACCGTGCCTTTCATCGCTCGCTACCGTAAAGAAGTGACAGGCAGCCTCGATGACACGCAATTGCGTCATCTGGAAGAGCGCCTGCGTTATCTGCGCGAGCTCGATGAGCGCCGCATCAGCATCCTTGCCAGCATCGAGGAGCAAGGCAAGCTGACCCCCGAACTGGCTCGCGACATCAAGTTGGCCGACACCAAGACCCGCCTTGAAGACTTGTATCTGCCGTTCAAGCAGAAACGCCGCACCAAAGGCCAGATCGCGCTGGAAGCCGGCCTTGGCGAACTCGCCGACGGTCTGTTCAACAATCCGAACCTGAGCCCGGAAACCGAGGCGGCGCGTTTCGTCGACGCCGAAAAAGGTTTTGCCGACGTCAAGGCTGTGCTCGAAGGCGCCAAATACATCCTTATGGAGCGTTTCGCCGAAGACGCCACCCTTCTGGAGAAACTGCGCAGTTTCCTCAAGCAGGAGGCTGTGATCAGTGCCCGGGTGGTGGCTGGCAAGGAAGAGGAAGGCGCCAAGTTCCGTGACTATTTCGAACACGACGAGCCACTGAAAAGCATGCCGTCGCACCGCGCGCTGGCGATCTTCCGCGGCCGCAATGAAGGCGTGTTGAGCTCGGCGCTGAAAGTCGGCGAAGAGCTGCCGGGGACGCTTCATCCCTGTGAGATGATGATCAGCGAGCGTTTTGGGCTGCAGAATCAGAACCGTCCTGCAGACAAGTGGCTTGCCGAAGTCGTGCGCTGGACCTGGAAGGTCAAGCTGTACTCGCATCTGGAAACCGACCTGCTGGGCGAACTGCGCGACGGCGCCGAGACCGAAGCGATCAACGTGTTCGCTCATAACCTGCACGATCTGCTTCTGGCCGCGCCCGCCGGACCTCGCGCCACACTGGGCCTGGACCCGGGCCTGCGCACCGGTTGCAAGGTCGCGGTGGTCGATGCGACAGGCAAATTGCTGGATCACGCCACGGTCTATCCGCACGTGCCGAAGAATCAGTGGGATCAGACCATCGCGGTACTGGCCGCGCTGTGCGCCAAACATTCGGTGGACCTGATCGCGATCGGCAACGGCACCGCCAGCCGCGAAACCGACAAACTGGCGGCGGAACTGATCAAAAAATACCCAGGCCTGAAAATGACCAAGGTCATGGTCTCCGAAGCCGGCGCGTCGGTGTATTCGGCGTCGGAACTGGCGGCCAAAGAATTCCCGGATCTGGACGTTTCGATCCGTGGCGCGGTGTCCATCGCTCGCCGCTTGCAGGATCCGCTCGCGGAGCTGGTGAAGATCGATCCGAAATCCATCGGTGTCGGCCAGTATCAGCACGACGTGTCGCAACTCAAGCTGGCGCGCGGCCTGGATGCAGTCGTAGAGGATTGCGTGAACGCCGTCGGCGTCGATGTGAATACTGCCTCTGTCGCCTTGCTGGCGCGGATTTCCGGCCTGAACACCACGCTGGCGCAAAACATCGTTTCGCACCGCGACGAGAACGGCGCGTTCAAAACCCGCGCCGCGCTGAAGAAAGTGGCGCGCCTGGGCGAAAAAACCTTCGAACAGGCCGCAGGATTCCTGCGGGTCATGAACGGCGACAACCCGCTGGATTCTTCCGCGGTTCACCCGGAAGCTTATCCACTGGTGCAGCGCATCGCGGCTGAAACCGACCGCGACATTCGTTCGCTGATCGGCGATGCAAGCTTCCTCAAGCGTCTTGATCCGAAGAAGTTTACCGACGAGACCTTTGGCCTGCCGACGGTGACCGACATTCTTCAGGAGCTCGAGAAGCCTGGCCGCGACCCGCGCCCCGAGTTCAAGACTGCCGAGTTCCAGGATGGCGTCGAAGATCTCAAGGACCTGCAACCGGGCATGATTCTGGAAGGTGTCGTGACCAACGTCACCAATTTCGGTGCATTTGTCGACATCGGCGTGCATCAGGACGGTCTGGTGCATATCTCCGCGCTTTCCGAGAAGTTCATCAAGGACCCACGTGAAGCCGTGAAGGCGGGTGATGTGGTGAAGGTCAAGGTGATGGAAGTCGACATTGCGCGTAAGCGTGTAGGACTGTCGATGCGCATGAGCGACACGCCGGGTGAGAAAGTCGACGGCGCTCGGGGTGCTCGCCCTGGCGCGGCACCTCGTCAGCAGCAGAGCAGCGCCCCGCGCAAAGAAACCGCGACAGCCGCCCCGGCCAACAACGCCATGGCTTCTCTGTTCGCCAACGCCAAGCAACTGAAGAAACGCTGATGGATATTCCAGACGAGTTGACCCAAAGCGCTTACTTCAAGACCCTCGGCTGCCGAGTGGTACGACTGGACGAGGGCGTCGCGCAAGTCGCCCTGCCGCTGGAAGCTCACCTGCGTAATCGCGGCAACGTGATGCACGGTGGCGCGCTGTTCAGCCTGGTGGACATCACAATGGGACTGGCCTGCTCCAGTTCCCATGGCTTCGATCAGCGCAGCGTGACCGTGGAATGCAAGATCAACTACGTTCGCGCCGTGTCCGAAGGCGAGGTCCTGTGCACCAGCACCGTGCTGCATGCTGGACGCCGCACGCTGGTGGTCGAGGCCGAGGTTCGCCAGGACGACAAGCTGGTCGCTAAAGCACAAGGCACGTTCGCGATCGTCTAGCTGTCCGATAGCGATATGGGTTAATTTCGGCACTGTTCGACAGTGTCGAAATCAACTGCCTGTTTGACTGATGGCAGCCTATTGAATGACCAGGCGACAGGCGTCGGCGTTAGGGCTAAAAACGAGGCGAAAACGCCAGTTCCTTTCTTCACCCTTGTAGACCGCCATATCGCCCCCATATAGGGCCGACTGACGCGTGAAGGAATCCAACTTGAGCGAACTTCTCAACCGCCGCCTGGCTCTGCTTGGCGAGCACTCCAACCTCTCCCTTCTGGAGAAGTGCTTGCACGGTATCGAGCGCGAATGCCTGCGCGTTACAGGCGAAGGTCGTCTGGCCCAGACCCCGCACCCCGAAGCGCTCGGGTCTGCTCTGACCAACGAACAGATCACCACGGATTATTCCGAGTCGCTGCTGGAGTTCATCACGCCGGCACTGACCAATCCTGCCGACACGCTGGACAGCCTCGAGAAAATCCATCGCTTTGCCTACAGCAAGCTGGGCAGCGAATACATCTGGAGCCCTTCGATGCCGTGCCCGCTGCCGGCCGAGGAAGACATCCCGATCGCCTATTACGGCACGTCCAATATCGGCAAGCTCAAGTACGTGTACCGCCAGGGCCTGGCCCTGCGCTACGGCAAGACGATGCAATGCATTGCCGGAATTCACTACAATTTTTCCTTGCCTGAAGCGGTCTGGCCGCTGCTCAAGCAGACCGATAATTTCGAAGGCAGCGACCGGGATTTCCAGTCCGAAAGCTACATTGGTCTGATTCGCAATTTCCGTCGCTACAGCTGGCTGCTGATGTACCTGTTCGGCGCCTCGCCAGCGCTGGACGCCAGCTTCCTGCGCGGCCGCTCTCATCAGCTCGATCAATTCGACGCCGACACGCTGTATCTGCCTTACGCTACCAGTCTGCGCATGAGCGATCTGGGTTATCAGAGCAGCGCTCAAGCCGACCTGACGCCTTGCTACAACGATTTGCTGACCTACACCGACAGCCTGCGTCGCGCGGTGGCCACGCCTTATGCGCCCTATGTCGAGATCGGCACGCACAAGGACGGCGAGTGGATTCAGCTCAACACCAACGTGCTGCAGATCGAAAACGAGTACTACTCGACCATTCGTCCCAAGCGCGTCACCTACTCCGGTGAGCGTCCGATTCAGGCGCTGATGGCGCGCGGCGTTCAGTACGTTGAAGTTCGCTGCCTGGACATCAACCCGTTCCTGCCGGTCGGTATCGATCTGCAACAGTCGCGCTTCATCGACGCGTTCATCCTGTTTTGCGCGCTGCAGGAGAGCCCGCAACTGGCCGAATGCGAGTGCGGCAACGCCAGCACCAACTTCCTGACGGTGGTCAAGGAGGGTCGGCGGCCAGGGCTGACGCTGAGCCGCAATACCGAGACCATTGACCTGAAGGAATGGGCCAACGAGTTGCTCGACAAGATTGCGCCGATCAGCCAATTGCTGGACAAGAGCCAAGGTATCGATGAACACGCCCGGTCACTGGACGCTCAGCGTGCCAAGGTCGCCGACCCGGCGCTGACGCCATCGGCGCAGGTGCTGGCCAGCATGACGGAGCACAAGGAAGGCTTTACGGCGTTCTCTCTGCGTCAGGCGCAGGCTCACGCCGAGTATTTCCGTAGCCGCCCTCTGAGCGCAGAGGAGCAAACCGGCTTTGAGACCAAGGCGCGGGAATCCCTGGCGCAGCAGTCCGAGCTGGAACAGACCGAGGAACCGGTGGATTTCGACACCTTCGTCGGTGCCTATCAGGCGAGCATTCTGGCGATCAGTAACTGATCAGCGCATGAATGAAAACGGCGCGCCTGGGGCGCGCCGTTTTTGTTTCTGAAGCATTTGATCGACTGTAGTAGCGCAGGCCACACGATCTGCGGGGAGCTTAAATCGCCTTCTCGAAGATCTTCGAATTGCGCTGGTAGTTGTACAGCGAAGCCCGCGCGCTCGGCAGGCGATCAACGCTGCTCGGCTCGAAGCCGCGCTCGCGGAACCAGTGAGCAGTACGTGTGGTGAGGACAAACAGGGTCTTCAGGCCTTGAGCGCGGGCGCGCTCTTCAATGCGCTCGAGCAGCTCATCGCCACGCCCGCCGTGGCGGTATTCAGGGTTCACTGCCAGGCACGCCAGTTCGCCCGCTTCAGAATCGGCAATCGGATACAGCGCTGCGCAGGCGATGATCAGCCCTTCCCGCTCGACCACACTGAATTGCTCGATCTCGCGCTCAAGCACCTCACGCGAACGACGCACCAGAATGCCCTGCTCTTCGAGCGGCGTGATCAGATCGATCAGGCCGCCGACATCACCAATCGACGCCTCGCGGACCAGTTCGAACTGCTCCTGCGCCACCAGCGTACCGCCGCCAGCGCGTGTGAACAGCTCGGACAGCAGCGCGCCGTCTTCGGCATAACTGACAATGTGGCTGCGCGCCACGCCGCCGCGACAGGCCTGGGCGGCGGCGTCCAGCAGTTCGGCCTGATAATTGTTGCCCAGCCGCTGCAGATGCGCCGGGACTTGCTGCGGACGAAGCTCGCGCACCAGACGTCCCTGCTCGTCCAGCAAGCCTGACTCGGCGCCGAACAGCAGCAGCTTCTCCGCGCCAAGGTCGACGGCCGCGCGCGTGGCGACGTCTTCGCAGGCGAGGTTAAAGATTTCACCGGTTGGCGAGTAACCCAGCGGTGACAGCAGCACGATGGAGCGCTCATCGAGCAGGCGGTTGATGCCCTTGCGGTCGATCCGGCGTACTTCGCCAGTGTGTTGGTAATCGACGCCTTCCAGCACGCCGATGGGCCGGGCCGTGACGAAGTTGCCGCCGGTCACGCGCAGACGCGAGCCTTGCATCGGCGAAGCCGCCATGTCCATCGACAGGCGCGCTTCGATGGCCACGCGTAACGCGCCGACCGCATCGATCACGCACTCCAGTGTTGCCGCGTCGGTGACGCGCATGTCGCGATGAAAATGCGGCGTCAGCCCGCGTGCAGCCAGGCGGCTTTCAATCTGTGGGCGTGAGCCATGAACCAGCACCAGGCGAACGCCCAGGCTGTGCAGCAACACGAGGTCGTGAACGATATTGCCGAAGTTGGGGTGTTCGACGCCATCGCCCGGAAGCATGACGATGAAGGTGCAGTCCCGGTGGGCATTGATGTAAGGAGACGCGTGGCGGAGCCAATTAACGTAATCGGGCATATCCGAAAAAGCCTGTAAGAAGATGGACGAAGGGTGAAACGCTCAAAACGGCGTGAGCTTTATCGTCGGAACAGGCATCGCAACACGCGTACTCTCCTTCTGGTGTGATCCTGAAACAAGGCGCCGTCTGACTCGACGGCACTCAATGGGTATTCAGGCAGTAATGTTCGATCAATTGACGTAGCAGACGCACTGTAGGCTGCAAACGTGACATTTCCAGATACTCGCCGGGCTGGTGCGCACAGGCGATATCTCCTGGCCCCAACACGATGGTTTCGCAACCAAGGCGCTGAAGATAAGGCGCTTCGGTGCCAAATGCCACTGCTTCGGCCGTATGACCCGTGAGACGCTCGGCAACCCGCACCAGTTCCGCGTCAGCGTTTTGCTCGAACGGTGCGACTTCTGAAAACAGCGGCGCGTAGTCGATCTGCACCTGATGCAGCTCGGCCAGCGGCTGAAGCTTAAGGCGAATGGCGGCGCGGAGCATCTCCGGATCCATGCCCGGCAGCGGCCGCAGATCGAACTCCAGCGAGCACTGGCCGCATATTCTGTTCGGGTTGTCGCCTCCATGGATGCAACCGAAGTTCATGGTCGGTTGGGGCACGCTGAATTGCGGATTGCGGAATGTCTCCTGCCATTCGCAGCGCAACCCCTTGAGCTCGCCGATCGCGTCGTACATCGCTTCGAGCGCGCTATGGCCCAGGCTCGGATCCGACGAGTGGCCGCTGCGCCCGAGGATGTCGATGCGCTCCATCATCACGCCTTTGTGCAAGCGAATCGGCTTGAGCCCGGTTGGCTCGCCAATCACCGCTGCCCGCCCCAACGGAGCGCCCGCTGCGGCAAGCGCCTTGGCGCCCGACATCGAGCTCTCCTCATCGCAGGTCGCCAGAATGATCAGCGGCTGCTTGAAAGACTGATCGAGCAATGGCTGCAGCGCCTCGATCGCCAGCGCGAAAAACCCCTTCATGTCGCAACTGCCCAGCCCTACCCAACTGCCGTCCACTTCCGTCAGCTTCAGAGGATCGGTCTTCCACAAGGCGTCGTCATACGGAACAGTGTCGCTGTGACCGGACAGCACAAGACCGCCAGGGCCTGTGCCGTAGGTCGCCACCAGGTTGAACTTGCCGGGGCTGACTTGCTGGATGTCACAAGCGAAACCCAGATCGCCGAGCCAGCCGGCAAGCAGGTCGATGACCGGGCGATTGGATTGATCCAGCGAGGGTTGCGTGCAACTCACCGACGGCGCAGCAATCAATGCTGCGAACTGCTCTTTCATGGACGGTAACGGCATAAGCGACTCCTCGGTGCGGATACGACACGCGGACCATCATAGGGTCATTGGCTTGCAGGAATAAACTGTCACGGTTGATGTCCTGTACACTGCACGACCCACGCAGCTGTGTCGATTCCGGCTGCGCCCAACGTTTATCAGCGATAGAGCGCCTGGATTCCCGGCCATGCAGAAAGAAACCGAAATCAAACTCCGCGTCAGCCGCGAAACCCTCATTGCCCTGCGCGAGCACCCGTTGCTGAAGAAGCGCAATAAAAGTGGCTGGGAGCGGCTTGAGCTGTTCAACCAGTATTTCGACACGCCCGAGCGTGAACTGGCTCAGGCCAAAGTCGCGCTGCGCCTGCGTCGTGACGGCGACGCCATCATCCAGACGCTGAAGACGCGTGGCCAAAGCGTTGCCGGGTTGTCCGAGCGTAACGAATACAACTGGGACGTCCCCAAGGCCAAACTGGACCTGAAGAAACTCGATGGCGATTGCTGGCCCGAACAACTCGCCGGTCTGGACAAGAAGACCATCAAACCCCTGTTCACGACGGACTTTGTCCGCGAAAAGGCTGAGATCGCATGGGGCCGTGGCAAGACCAAGGTCGTGATAGAGGCAGCGCTGGACCTGGGTCACGTCGTCGTCGGCAAGCAGAAAGAAGAAATCTGTGAGCTGGAGCTGGAGCTGCGCGAAGGCGAACCCGCTGCCTTGCTCGAACTGGCCGCCGAGCTTGCCGAGAAACTGGCGTTGATGCCGTGTGACATCAGCAAGGCAGAACGCGGGTATCGCCTGTTCGACGCCAGCAGTTATTCGATCAAACTGCCGACGCCGGAGCTGCACGCCGAGATGTCGGTGGACGATGCCTACAGCGCCTTGGCCTGGTTCCTCTTGGGCAGCAGCCAGCGTCTGGCGGAACAATACCGCTTCAATGGTCATTGGAGCCTGCTGCAGGAATGGGTCGAGGTGCTCGCCGAGTTGCGCGCACTGACCGGCAGCCTCGGTCAGGCCGCGCCTCGCGCGACGACTCACGACCTGCGCGCAGCCCTCGATGCGCTGCTGGAAGACTGGCGCACGCTGGTTCAGGCCGGTCAGGAAGACAGCGACGTGCGTGCTGCGGCTCATGAGCAGTTCATCGAAGAACTGGAAGACCCACGCTGGGGCCTGTTTTCGTTGACGACATCGCGCTGGTTGATGGAGCGCAGCTGGACGGTGGAGCGCAACAACCGGGGTAACCGCCAAGGCCACGCGATGTTGAGCAGTTGGGTTCCGCGCTTTCTGGGTGACGAGGCGACCGCGTTGAATCTGGCGCGCTACCAGCAGCAGCCTGAAGACCTCGCCGAACAACTGCCGCGCATCGAACGCATCCAGGTCTGGCTGCATTACGCTCGTCAGGCACTGGATCTGCCCGAGTTGGACCGCCTGTATGGCGAGCTGAACAAGCTGGAGCAACTGGCGCACCTGGACATCAGCGACGAGATCCTCGAAGCCCGCGTTCAGCAGACCATCACCGTGCTGCAAAGCCGCGCGTGGAAGACACTGCTGAAGTTGTAAGGCCCCGTCAGCAGGACCGGCCAGCTATTTCAGTAGGACCGGCTTCAGCCAGGAAAAGGCCAGTTTGACCACCGCTAGCTTTATGGTGGGCCAACCGACGCCTTCCCGGCTAAAGCCGGTCCTGCTCGATGTGCGCGGCTCCCGACCTCCCGATCGACAGGCTCATCGCCGATCTGTAGGACCGGCTTCAGCCAGGAAAAGGCCAGTTTGACCACCGCTAGCTTTATGGT
>NZ_JARVSK010000021.1:0-126186 GCF_030209235.1 Pseudomonas sp. efr-133-TYG-103a | reverse complement strand
CGGGTATCGCGGCAGGCCAAAGATCTGTAGGAGTGAGCTTGCTCGCGAAGACTGAATTCCAGTCGATGCTTATTCAGCGAATGCACCGGCCTGTTCGCGGGCAAGCCACACTCCTACAAGGGTTGCGCGGCGCTGGCTGGATTCGTGAACGGGCCACAAGACCTGTAGGAGCGCGCTTGCCCGCGAAGACTCGGTCTGTGGCGCCTCGGCGGACGTCATTGCACGCCGAACACCGCCGTCCAATAAATGCCCGCGTCGCTTTTCGGGTCGACGGCGTAGGCGGCGCCGAGTTCGCGGAATTGCGGGTTCATCAGGTTGGCGCAGTGCCCGGGGCTGGCCAGCCACCCGTCGACGACTTTGCGGGCGTTGTCCTGGCCGGCGGCGATGTTCTCGCCGATCTGCTGACCGATGTAGCCCGCCAGCTCCGCGCGGTCGCCAGGGGTGCCGCCGTTGCGGCCTTTGTGATCGAAGAAATTATTGTTGGCCATCGAGCGGGAGTGGCTCTCGGCTGCGCTGGTGAGGTTGTCGTTCCAGGTCAGCGGGGACGCCGCTGAATAAGGCTGACCACCGCATTGATGGGGCGCGGAACGCGCTGCGTTGATCAGATCGAGCATCTTGCGGCCTTCAGCCTGCGAATTACCCAGACCGCCCGCCAGCAGCGGACGCGCAAGGACGATGCGCCAGTCGCGGTCGGCGCGGCTTACGCCGATGTCGACAAACTGCGGGTTGAGCACCACCTGACAGAAGCTTTCCTGAATCGCCGCCATTGCCGATTGCGCATCGCGCGGGCCGGAAAGGGTGATGGCCTGCACCGTGACCATCGGATAAGACGCCCGCGCCAGCATCGGTTGCAGGTCCACGGTGCCGGTGGCCGGAAGGTTCAGGCGTGGGTCCGTGGTCAGCGGCGGCAGCTCTTGCGAGGCCAGGTTGGCGCAAGGCTGCGCCTGGCTGCGATAGGTATTGATGGACTGGATCAGTTGCGTTTCTTCGCTGGCAACCGCCGTCCCGGTCACCAGCAGCACCCACAAGGCGGCAAGAGGCGTGATGAATATTCTGAAACGCATGGAAATCTCCCTTGAACTGACGCGCCCATGATGCGCGATTTTGCCGGTAGCGAAATAGTCTGAGCCAAACAATCGGCGGAGGTTGCAGTTTTGCTTGAGGATTTTGCAAACATTGTCTGCAAGATGGCCGCCGTGACAGCCCGCGCGGGGGCCGTACGCCCGCAACGATTGACGTGAATGGCGGCGTGATGAAGAGGGCGGGACGAGCCGAGAGGGGGCAGCACACTCGATATGCATGCGTGTCGGGAAACGACCAGGCGGGCCATCCACGCTGGCAAAGAATGCAGTGAAGGGGCAGGCCGACGATGACGGCTGGGGAAGTGGAAAGCACGTAGCCGCCCGGCGAGGCGAACGGCTACCGAATCAGCAGCGGGTTACAGCGTCGCTTTGACTTGCAGGCCGAGGATCAGCGTGTTGTCGATGTCTTCGCCATAGAACGCACCCGGTTCGATGATGTACTGCAGCGAAGGGCGGATCGTCAGCCACGGCGCCACTTGCGCACCGTACGTCATTTCCACCAGGCCTTCGCCGCTGGCGAGATCAGGAAAGTCCTGCCCGTTGGCGAGCGCGGCGTTTTCCTGCACGTCACGGCTGCGCGAATTGAACACCGCGCGGCCGTAGCCGATGGCGACGGTGTCGTTGGGACGCGACACGAACGGCTTTTTCAACGCAAAACCTGCCGAATACCAGCGGCGAAACGGCGCGGCGGCCGCACTGGCGTTGGAGAACTGCGCGAACATGTGCACGTTGCGCCCGGTCACGTCAGTGGAGTTCCAGATGTCCTGATCCATCAGGAAATACGAGCCTTCGCGCCCGCCAACTTGCTTGCTGGTGCCGATGCGCGGCGCGTCCGAGGTGTCGTAGTAGTAACCGACGCGGTATTCGCCGGGCATCTCGCCCAGCACGTTGTAGATGGCCTCGATGGGCAGGATGTTGCCGGTGCTGTCCTTGGGCGTCACGTGCCAGGCCCGGCTGGAATCGCCATTGCTCGCCGCGTCGACTTTATACGCAGCGACTTGCAGGGCGAAGTTGGGCGTGAAGCGGTATTTTGCCGTGCCGCCCAGATGGGCATTCGGGTAATTGCTCCAGCCGCTGCCGCCGGACATTGCCAGCGGGTGGCCGCAGAAACCGGCGTTCATGAAGTTGCACAGGATGCCGCTGGTCAGGCCGCCCAGGTCGTTGCCCATGGCCAGGTAGCCGAGCTTGACGTTGAGCGCCGGCGTGAACAGCGTGTTCTCGTAGCTCAGTTCGGTCAGGCGGGTATAAAGGCCGCCGTAGTTTTCCTGGACCGGCAGGCGGTTGCCCACCAGATCGCCCGAGCCGTCGTTGCCGCGCCGGTCATTGATGGTCAGCTGAATGCGACCGCCGCTTTCGAGATCGAACAACTTGCCCAGATCGAACTGTGCACCCAGCTTGATGTTCTGTGAGTACCGCGTGCCGCGCTGTTTGCCGCCGTGGGCGTTGTAGACCGTCTCGCCGCTGTAGTCGCCGGTGATCTTCACGCCCTGCGCCGCCAGCCTGCTGCGGTTTCCTTCCCAATCGCCAGTCATCGTCGACCGGTCCTGCCAGTCATCGGCCATCGATGGCGAAGACGCGGCCAGGGCCAGCATCGAACCGGCGACAAACGCCACGGAGAGCCCGCGGCGGGAACCGGGCTCAGCAGAAAAATGCGAAGGAATGCTCATTAATCAACCTGAAGTGCAAAGGCGTCGCAGGGACGAGGGCAGTGAAGGCGAGGCCGCACGCGGGTGCGCTCGCAAGCGGGCGCCATGAAACCATAATTATGGACCAACCGGTTAATCCATTATCGCGATTGCGACTATCGTCGAAGTCCATGGTCGCGGGGTATCAGGGTGGCCGACTGCTGAAGCCGTGGCTGCTGGGGCCAGCTTTACCCCAGCAGGATGGGGCGATGCGATGGCCACCGCCGCATTGACCTCTATGGCCGGTACGGGCGCTGTCAGCCTGATTAACAATAAAGGCAACTTAGGCGCGGCCTTGAAAGAGACGCTCAGCAGCGACGCTTTAAAAAATGCGGCTATTTCGGGGATGGTTGCCGGGTTTACTACAGGGGTAACCGACCATAAATTAGGAGGAACAACCAAGCCTTTCAACAGCCTGACTAAAGGGTTTGATTTAACGACGCTTGAGGGTATTCGCGGTTTTGCAGTTCACTTGGGTGCTCAAGGCATAACATCAGCAGTTGTTGAGACGGCGGTCAATGGTGGGCGCCTTAGTGATAACTTGCTGTCAAATATTACTAATCAAGCCGGAGTTGTCGCCGCCGCCGTTGGGTTTAGTCAGGTAGGTTATTTCGCACAAAAAACAGTACCTGACAGCGCTTGATAACAATGATTCGGCGGGGATGTCGCTTTGGGCTGAAGGAATCAATGCAATAAATCTCCAAGGAATTTACTCCGGCGATTTTTTTGGCGAGTATCAGGAGTTCTATAAAAACAACCTAGCGAGCAAGCCAAATATAACTTCAGCATCCCCGAATGGGGCCAATTTGTCTGCCGGTACGATTTCCGGCGCCAACGCATTGATTTATTACCCGCCGATGGAGGATACACCGATCAACCCATCTTTGCTAAACTGCGCACGTCAACGCGGCGTGCAAATTAAACAGGTGGGCGTTAAGTGAGCAATTTGGTAGCAGGGATAAGCGTTTCGCTTAGTACAGCCGATGATTTCTCGGAGGGTAATATTGCCGCTGGAGTTATTAAGGCAATTTTCGAGTCTCCCGTTAATTTAAAGCCTGTTCGTTACGGACTGTTTTCGGGTGACGAAATTATTGAGCGCGCCGAAGACGTTGTGCGAGTTCTCGTCGGGCAGGAACGTAAAAGTGAGGCTGGTGGGGTGGTCTTGTCGGCCAGTAAAGATTGTGAATACCAGCTCCAGTGGGATCGGGCAAATAATTTGCTGTCTTATGTTGGTGGTTTTTTATTGTCGAACGCTTATCGGCGGAATCCCAAAATTTTGCATGACTATCTGTCTTTCATCAAAGATCTGGCGGTGGTGTGCAATGTCGCGTATGGGGAAATTAGAAGTATGAGCTGCGATGGATGGGATACACCGTTTAATTTGATGATGCGCCTTCCAGAGATTCCAAATGTGTCCATTTATGGTAGGCCTTATGTGGAAATGTTTGGCAGAGATAAAATTGAGAATGCTCCTTTTCACCAGGTTGAGCAAATCGCCAATGATATCTACTGGCTACAGTCAACAGCAGATGTGACTGAAATGGTGTCGGGTTCTACTCGAGAGAAAATTCGCGGTTATTTTGGTGAGAATGCCTACATGGTAGGCAAAAAATGGCGATATAAAGACGGCATTCATCCGGAGTGGAATAAATATATGTCGTAAGCTTCAAGCGGAAAGCCTTTGTCAATATGCCTCTTCAGAATTTAAAGAAGTAGTTATGGATTTTTTGCGGTAAGGCCATTGGGGGCCTGGAATTATCAGATGGTGACCGGATTTAATTGTGACTGATCTTGTGACGAGTCTGTTATCTGTGGCGAAGTTGCCAAAGAGCGCACCGTCGCCTCACTGGAAAGCGACACTCGTGGCCAACTGCACAAGGACTACGCAGACAGTGCTGCACGCATCGAAGCGGCCAATGACCTGAGCGTTTCCGCAGGCCGAGACATCAACAACATTGGCAGCGCGTTGCAGAGCGGGCGCGACCTGACCCTGAGTGCCGGACGTGACGTCAACACCGTTTCCAGCCAGGTGGCCGACAGCCCGGTACTGAACCGCAAGCACACCAGCAGCGATGTCACCCAAATAAGTGCGACGGTGAGCACAGGGCGTGATCTGTCAGTGCAGGCTGGACGAGATATCACCGCCATCCCGACCCAGATCGATGCCAAGCGCGATATCGCGATTGCAGCCACCGAGAACGTCACCATCGCCTCGGCGGCCAATGAAGATCACTACCTGTCCAAGAGCAAGAAACTGACGATCCAGGAGGATCATGTCCATCAGGTCTCGACCGAGATCAACGCAGGCGGCAGCGTCGCCCTCAGTGCCGGGCAGAACCTGGCCGTCATCTCAAGCCGCATCACCGCAGGCGACGAAGCCTACCTGGTGGCGGGCGACAAGCTCGACATTCTCGCCGCTCAGGACAGTGATTACTCGCTCTACAACAAGAAAAGCAAAGGCTCGTTCGGTAGGAAGAAAACCAAGCGTGATGAGGTGACGCACGTCACCAACATCGGCAGCGAAATCACCTCCGGCGGCAACATGATGCTGGTCAGCGGAGGCGATGAGCACTATCAGGTGGCTAGGCTAGAGAGTGGCAAAGACCTGACAGTCGATAGCGGTGGTGCAATCACTTTTGAAGGTGTGAAAGATCTTCATCAGGAAAGTCATGAGAAGAGCAACAGCAGTCTCGCCTGGACGTCGATGTCGGGTAGGGACGCACCGATGAAACCCTGCGCCAGAGTGAGCTGATCGCCAAAGGCAACCTGGCGATCAAGGCGGTGGATGGCCTGCACATCGATGTGAAGCGGGTTAATCAGCAGACTGTCAGTCAAGCAATTGATGCGATGGTCAAAGCCGATCCCGATCTGGCTTGACTGAAGGACGCCGAGAAGCGGGGGGATGTTGACTGGAAGCTGATCAAGGAGACGCACGACTCTTATAAATACAGCCATTCGGGCCTCGGTCAAGGTGCGATGCTTGCGATCATTATTACCGCGTCGGTATTGACGGCTGGAGCGGCACTTTTAGCCGTACGTATTTTCGCCGCTGTGATAGGTGCAAAAACGGTCGCCGAAGTGGCAGATGTTCTGGCAAGCAAATCCGCTGCCGCCATTGCTAAAGATTCTGAAAAAAACCCAACCAAAAACCTAAACCCTGACAGTTCTAAGACTGATGCCGAAGCAGGAGCGCCGTATTCCCATCCGGTGAGAGACTCAGCTGTAGATCTCAACGCACAAGCCTCGCTTGACGTAGGCAAAGTTACGGCGCCAATAGATTTTGACGGGCACATACTGAGCGCTGAATTAAAACAAAATGGTGATGTGGTAGGCGGGCATTCGATCGCGACCGGAGAAGTTAGAGTCATAGCCGATACAGTCGAGTCGCCGAACGCACAGGGAGTCTATAAAGCTAAAATTGAGGTTGCAGATCCGGCTAATCCCGCGCAGTATCTTCCAAAAAGTAACAATGGTGGGTTCTCGACAATGTTTCCTGATTCTTGGAGTGCTGACCGTGTAAAGGATAAAGTGGATGAGGCGTTCAAGAATAAAACCGTGGTAGGTAACAGATGGAACGGGGTAACTCCAAGCGGGGTAAAAGTGTCTGGTTGGCTAAGCCCTAAAACTACGGTTTTTCCATTTTTATAGGTAGGTCTGGATGAAATTACGTTTTTTTTGGAGCATCATGTTTGATAGTCTGTATCCCTTATGTGAGTCAGATACGACCAATGAATACGATGTGAGTCCTCTTTTATGCCTGTTGACCGACGACGGAGGGCAGCGACCTATTGATACGATTCTGTGGCTTGAGGAAGGCTTGCGTAGGATAAAATCAGCCGCGGATGCGGGCGAGGAGCTCTATTGGAGTCGGGAAAGTTGGGGGGTTAAGCTATCAGCTTCAATAGCGATAATATACTCATTGCATGACGAGGATTGTTCTGAAACTATTGATGTTCAATTCTTCGAGACGGTCTTGTGCGAGTGGATTAACTTTATTCAAGCAGCGCCTAAAGCTGGTGTGACCAAGAGTTTAATATCCTAGGGCTGTGGGTAGGGATTGATCTGATTTAAAGATAAAACTAGACTCGGCCCTACGTGATGTCCATTTAGGGCATGAAGCTGGTCGGTATATTATTTGGTTTGCGACCAGGATTTGAATACTGTTAAAGAAAAAAGCGCTCCTAGAAATAGGTGTCAAAGGGAAAAGTTATTGTAGGTATGGACGGTAGAGTAATTAACGCATTTCCTGTTCATGAGAGATAGTATGATGGACATAGATTTTAAAGTTATATCTGTTTCTTCTGGAAAGAGTGATGTTGATGTGATTGCTTATACGGAGGGTGAGGTGAATTTTTTATATGAAGGGCAGCGATTTCTTCTTTTGGAGCACTGCTTGCTGGTTGAGTTTGCTATTGAGCTTGTTAGATGGCTTGAGGACGCTGGCAAGTTTGAGGGGGCTATGCTGTATTATGTCTCCATGGATGAAGAAGAAGAGCCTCTGCTGTCGCTGACTTCTTCGCCACTTGAAAATGATTATGAGGTAGGATCGTGTTGGTTGTTAAGCGGTTTCAAGAAGCGCATTCCATTTAATGAAGCCGTATTTGGGGCGCGGATTTATATTGAAAATTTAAAGACGTATTTTGCTCGCGAGTTTGATGTAGATCTCGATACCGTTTTTCAGCGAGTGCTAAGTAGGTAGCATGGGGTTTGTATTTAAAGGGTCTGAAAGGGGAGAGTTTGGTCTTTGATTTGATCGGTAGAAAATTCTTTGCCAGATTTGCAGTTCTACTTTGAGCTTGCTCGAAAAGATGAAGCCAGGATGGCAAGCGTCCTTGATGCGATCACTTCTTCAAGCGAGTTTCAGATGGGCAGTTACTTTGGGCGATGGTGCACCGAAGCGGTTGGTGTGGTGAGAGCGTTCAATATCGATGATTCGCTTTGCTGGGCTTTGAGCATTACCCATGAGATTTTATCCATCGCAGCGAGAGCAGTACAGATTCCAAAAGAGATGCAGGAAAAATTGGTTTCGGAAGTTTTTAATAGTTAGCGCTGATACGCCTGCTCGATATATCTCTCAGGCGTGAGCCCAAAAACCAGGCCAGACATCCCGCCGGCAGCCAGTCGAGTGATGGGCGTAACAAGGTATGATACGGACGCCCGGCGCTTGTGAACGCAGCGCCGCACGTCTTTACCCGAGTCAGGAAACGCATGCCCATCATCACCCGCCTTGAAAACAGTCCGCCGGAATCGATCGAGAGTCAGATCACGCAGATGGTCATCGACTACGTGACGGACATCAGCATGGTCGCGATCGCGCCGAGCAACCCGTTGTATCCGTTGTACCAGTACGGCGTCGGCCATGAGGTGCATCAGTACCTACAGGCCATGAACGGCTCACGAGGTTTCCCGGTGGAGCTGATTGTCGCGCTGGACGATGAGGATCCCTCCATCGTTGCAGGGTTTTTGCTGTATCTGCCGGTGCAGGATGATCCCGATGCGTGCGCCGTGGCGTACATGGCGGTCCATGCCAGCCGGCGTCGGCAAGGCATCGCCCGAGCGATGCTGGCAGCGATGACCGCACGCTATCCCCACGCGGAGCTGGCCTGCTTTGTCGGCAAGGTCAGCTGGTTCGAGGCAATGGGCTTTCAGGTCCTGAGCGCGCGGGGCCCGCAGGTGCTGCTCAATACCCGTGACCACCAGACTGACGGCCTGCTGGCAGTGCTGGATGTGGCGCCAATCTATAACTCGCTCGAAGTGCGGCAGATTCACAGCTACCTGCTCAAGCAGAACGGCAAGCGTGCGATGGTCGACGCGGAGAAGCAGCGGGACCGTCACCTCGATCAGTTGACCCGTCAGGCGCGGGAGTTCGTGCAACAGCGGCTGGGGCAACTGCCTGAACCCGATCTGCCGGCGCCACCGCGGGTGCAGTGACCGCTCGATGTGCAGCGCCTGATACGGGGTTCTGACGAGGGGAAGGGCGGGTGTCAGGTCACTTCAGATCACACGCTCGTCCAGGTCGAACCCGTCGGGGCGCTTGCTCCACATCTCCAGCAGAAAATCCGTTTCCTCGTGCCTGAGGGTGCGCTGCAGTGACAGGTGCGAATCGAGCAAATCATGGGCTCCCCGGCCATCCATCGGACAGCCGTCGATGGCATGCAGCCAGTGGCAGGCGAGTACCGCGCCGTCAGCGGTCAGGCTGTCGCGCATGCGCTCGATGACTGCGACGAAGGCGTCTGGGGTCAGGTAATACGCCCACTCGCTGACCACGATCAGGTCGAACTGGCCAGTCGGCCAATCCTGCGGCAGACAACCCTGTATGACCCGAGCGCGCGAATACTGGCTCAGCCGTTGCGTTGCCAGTTCCACGGCCCGCAGGCTCATGTCCATGCATAAAAGCGCGTCGCTGCGTTGGGCCAGACGCAGACTCAGCTCGCCATTCGCGCAGCCCGGCTCGAACACTCGTGCATAGCGCTGGCGAGGCAGCGCGGCCAATGTCAGGTCACGTTTGCGTTGTTCATACCAGCGTGTGCGGAAGGCCCAGGGGTCGTCGTTGTCGGCGAACAATTCATCGAAATACTCGGCAGGAAGGCTCACAGAAACACCAGTTCGAAAGGCTGCAGCAGGCGCTCCAGCGTGGCGGGGCTCAGCACCGGCGCAGCGCCGGTGCTGGGATCATCGTGCAACTGACTGGCATGCGCAGTGATCGCCAGCCGTTTGCGCTGCAGTTGCGCGTCGCTGAGCATCAGCTTGCGGGCCTGCTCCCACGGAATGCGCGGGTCATTGGGTTCGGCCCAGTGCCAGGCCCACACGGGAATCTCCAGCAGAGTCGCGCCGGTGTTGGCCACGGCTTGCGCGGCGCAGTGGCCGACGGCTTCATGATCACAGTGGCCGTCGTGGCGCCAGGTGCTGAGCAGCACGTCGCCAGGGCGCAGATCTTCGGTCAACAGGGCAATCAGTGTTTCGGCGTGGGCTTCGACCTGGCCATCGGGCATGCCCAGTCGTTGCCAGACCAGCCTGGAAACGTCGAAGCCCAGATTGGCGAGGGCCTGCTCGCTTTCCTTGCGCCGTGCACTGCGCAGGTTCGGCGCGGGCCAGTGGGCGGAGCCGGGATGGCTGCCTTCGCCATCGGTCACGGCGATCAGTTGCACATCGTCCTGGCGATCGGCCATGGCCGCCAGCAGCCCGCCGCAGGCCAGGACCTCATCGTCCGGATGGGGCGCCAGCACGATCAGCCGAGACCCCGGCGGTACCAGTTCGTCACGTGTGACAGGCCGACAGCCGCGCAGGGCCACGCTGTTTTGCCACTCACTGAGCGGCGTGCCACTGACGCCGAAGGGCAATTGCTGCGTCATAGTGACCAGTCCTCCGCGTCCCGCGCGGCAAGCAACTGGCCCAACTGGGCCAGATCACGCTCGGCGTGGCTTTGTCTGATGAACACCGGCAGGTCGGCCGCCAGCCGGGCGAAGTGTGCATCACGGCAGAACGGCGTAGCGCCAAGGGCGCGACCGACATGACGGCTGACCTGCTCGACGGCCATTTCAACCTGCGCCCGAAGACGCCGGACCGGCAAGCGCGCATCCTCGCGCGGGTGAGCGTCGATCCAGGCGGCGCATTCACGCATGGCCGCCGCTGCGCCCAACAGCGCGGCGTCGACGCTGCCCAGGTGCGCATCGGCGTGGGGATCGGGGCGGCCCTGGCGACGTTGTTGGTGCAGCGATCTGGCCAGCGCTACGGCGGCGCCGTACCAACCTGCTGCAATGCCCGCGCCGCCTTGCCAGAAGCCCGGCCGCGCCAAGTAATCGCCGCTCTCGCCGACGCAATGTCCCACAGCGTTGTCGAGGTGAACGTCCACGCTTGCGGTACTGGCCATGCCGACGGCTTGCCAGGCCTGGGCGTCGATGCTGACGCCCGGCTGATCGAGCTGCACGGCGACAAGGTAAGGCAGGTCATCTGCATCCCATGCGGTGAGCAGCGCGTAGTCGACCTGTTGAGCGCCGGAGCACCAGGCCTTGCGGCCATCGAGGCGGACCTGGCCGTTGTCCGGCTGGCTCACCCGAACGCGGGCATTGGGAGGCTCGGCGGCCCAGACGCCCCAGATGCCGTGTACGGAGAACGGCGCAGCGTTCAGCTCGGCGAGGATCGCCAGGGCGTCGGTGTGGCCTTCGAACAACTTGAACAACGCCAGGTCGATCCCTGCGACTGCGGCCAGTTGCTGCCAGCGGGCGAGGGTGCGGCCGGCGCCCGGCAGTGGCAGTCGATCCAGGTCCGACTCGATGCAGCGGATCATCGCGGCACGCAGTGCTGCGTCCGGCGCGGCGGCGTTGAGGCGCTGGGCAAAGGACGCCAGTGCGGTTTCGAGGGTGATTGCGTCGTCGCGCATGCCTGAGTTTCTCCCGGCGTTTCAGGGCTGACGCGTAGTGCGCAGGCTGTTCATCGAATTCGGCATTGATCGCGGTCCGGGGTTCAATAAGAATCCGCGCCGATTGCGCGTGCAGGGTCGGGCGACAGGACGTGGTGCTCGAACGCAGTGCCAGGCCTGTGCGGTTTTGTCGCACCCGGCAGTCAGAGGGCCGGGCGTGCGCGGACCCGCAACGCGGTAGAATCGCGCCCCATGAAATTCGTCCGAACCCACCAATCGCTCATTGCCTGGATGCTCTACGGCGCCATCCTGTTCAGCGGGCTCGTGTGCAGCCTCAGCCATGGGCAGATGCTGCGGGCGTTCAACCAGTTCAGTGCGCAAAACAGCGCGGACGAGGTCTGCAGCGAGCACCCCGGCATGTCCGCCGTGGCTGGCGACACCCGGATGGACATGGCGCAGATGGGCGATCATGCGCAGTTGATGAAACTGTCGATGACCGACTGCGCATTCGCCGGCACGCTGGCGCTATCGCTGGTGTTTTTCGTAGGTCTTACCTGGCTGGCGAATCAACGGCGCAGGCCGCAACTGCGTTACGCCCCTCTGCTGCGCAAACCCCCGCGACATCTCTTTCCCGCGCTGCTGCCCCAGGCGCCCTGAGCGGGCGGCCCGCAATGTCCGGGCGCGAAGGCCGGGCACCGCTGTTTCGCTCGATCCTCCTTGGGCTGCCCGGCTACGCCGTGTGCGGGTCGGCAATGTTCCGGGCTGGATGGAAAAGGGCTGGCGTCTATGCTGGCCATTGTTTGCGAGAGTTCGTCTTATGAATGATTTACTCACCCGCCGTCAGGTGGTCACCGGGATGGGCCTGCTGGGTCTGGGCCTGCTCGCCGGTTGCGATGGCTCGACCACCGCGCTGGATTTCAAATACGGCAAGGACCTGAGCAACAAGATCATGGGCCGTACCTTCAAGCTCACCGACACGCAAGGCGAGGTGAAGACGCTGTCCAGCTATCGCGGCCTGATGCCGATGGTGTTCTTCGGATTCACCCAGTGTCCATCGGTGTGTCCGACCGCTCTGGCCCGCGCAGCGCAGATCAAGAAGATCATGGGCGAGGACGGCAAAACCTTGCAGGTCATCTTCATCACCGTCGATCCGGAGCGCGACACTTCGCAGATCCTCGACGCTTACGTCAAGCAGTTCGACCCAGGCTTCGTGGCATTGCGCGGTACGCTTGCGCAAACCGAGCACGTGGCCAAGGAGTTCGGCGTGTTCTACGAGAAAGTGCCCATCGGCGACACCTACACCATGTCCCACACCGCCACCAGCTTCGTTTTCGACTCACGCGGTAACCTGCGCCTGGGCCTGTCGCCTTCACTTTCCGCCAAACAATGCGCGGAAGATCTGCTCACTGTCATGGAGGTTTGCTGATGACCCCTCTGTTGCGCAACTCGGCCCGGGCCGCACTCATTGCATTGCTTGCCGCTGCGGGTGCTTCGGCATCAGCGCAAACGCGCGTCGACGACGCCTGGGTGCGCACGTCGGTGCCCGGTCAGCCTTCTTCCGGCGCGTTCATGCGCCTCACCGCGGACACCGACAGCAAGCTGCTGAGTGTCAGTTCTCCTGCGGCCACGGACGTGCAGATTCATGAGATGAACATGACCAACGACGTCATGCGCATGGGCCCGGTGGATTCGGTCGCGCTGCCAGCGGGCAAGACGGTCTCGCTGGACCCGGACGGCTATCACGTGATGCTGATGGGGCTGGTGGGGCAGATCAAAGAGGGCGATCAGGTGCCGCTGACCCTGACCATCGAAGACGCCAAGGGTGGCCGCGAAACCCTGACGGTCAAGGCGCCGGCCCGCGCCGCGATGGACACGATGAACATGGACCATGATCACGGCGCGTCGCACTGACGCCTCGCACCAGAAGCAACGGGCGCCGGTCGCGATGGCCGGCGCTCAATCCATGAACGCGTTGGTCAACAGCACGACATTCAGCCCGATGATCAACAGCGCAATCGCCCACGCGGTGATGGTCAGCACGCGACCTGTGACGAAGCTGCCCATGAGTTGCCGGTCCGAGACGAACCGCACCAGCGGGACAATGGCGAAAGGCAGCTGCATCGACAGAATCACCTGACTGAGCACCAGCAATTTGGCCGTGCCCTGCGCGCCGTACAGGCTGGTCACCACGATCACCGGAATGATTGCCAGCCCTCGGGTCAGCAGACGACGCACCCAGCCCGGCAGCTTCATGCGCAGAAAACCTTCCATGACGATCTGGCCCGCAAGGGTGGCGGTCACGGTGGAGTTGATCCCCGATGCCAGCAAGGCCACGGCGAACAGCATCGAGGCGACGCCGACGCCGAGCATGGGCGACAACAGGTGATACGCCTGCTCGATTTCCACCACATCGGTTTTGCCGGCCTTGTGGAAGACGGTTGCTGCGGTGATCAGAATCGCCGCGTTGACGAACAATGCCAGGGTCAAGGCGATGCTGCTGTCCGTTACCGCCCAGCGCAGGCCGATCCGTCGGCCTTCGTCGGTGCGCGGGTAGGCGCGGGTCTGGACGATGGAGGAGTGCAGGTAGAGGTTATGCGGCATGACGGTGGCACCGATGATGCCGATCGCCAGATACAGCGCGGCCGGGTTGGTCACCACTTCGGCCTTCGGAATGAAGCCTGCGAACAGCTCCGCGAGGTCGGGGCGGGCTAGCACCATCTGGATCGCGAAACAGCCGAAAATGATCAGCAGCAGCGCGATGACGAAGGCTTCGAGGGCACGGAAACCCTTACCCATCAGCAGCAGAATCAAGAACACGTCGATGGCCGACAGCACCGCGCCCCAGACCAGCGGGATGCCGAACAGCAGGTTCAGGGCAATGGCGGTGCCGATCACTTCGGCCAGGTCGCAGGCGATGATCGCGGTCTCGCAGGCCAGCCATAGCGCGATGCAGACCGGCCGGCTGTAGCGTTCGCGGCAAGCACGCGCCAGGTCCCAGCCGGTGACGATGCCTAGGCGTGCCGAGAGCGCCTGCAACAGAATGGCCATCAGGTTGGACAGCAGAATGACCGAGAGCAGCATGTAGCCAAATTGCGAACCGCCGGCGATGTCGGTCGCCCAGTTGCCGGGGTCCATATAGCCGACCGCGACCATGTAGCCGGGGCCAGTGAAGGCCAGCAGGCGCTTGAACCAGTTGCCGGTTTTGGGCATTGCAACGCTGGCGCTGGGCATGCCGCCGCCCAGTGTGTCGTCGTCGCCGGGATTGGCCCGGTTTTTTATCGGTTGCATGAAAAGTCGTTCCGGCTGGGTGTAAATGAGCGGTGCAGAACCCACACCGGACGTCAGCGCCCGGTACCCGCTATAGACAGGGTTAGCTCATTAACGAGGGCGCCGCCAACGAGTTGAGGTAATCGCCGAAACCTTCCTTGCATCGGTAGTTTTTTCGCGCGCTGGTGACGACGCTGTTGCGTGCGGTCCACGCGATTCTCGCGCCGATACGCTGCAGGTCCTCGACCAGGTGCACATCTTCATGGGCGGACAGGGCTTTGAAGCCACCTGCCCGTTGATAAGCCTTGGCACACACGCCCAGGTTGGCGCCATGAATATGCCGGTGGTCCTCGACGGGACGATACAGCGCGTCGTAGCGCAGGCGCACTTGCTCGGGATGCTCCGACCAGTCGCTGACCTGAACGATGCCACACACCGCGTCGGCTTTCAGGCTCATCTGCTCGGCGAGCCACGCATAAGGCACGACGCTGTCGGCATCGGTAAACGCCAGCCAGCGGGCGCCGCGTTCGAGCATCAAGCGCGCACCCGCGGCACGGGTCATGCCGACATTGCGGTACTCGCACAGATGCGTCAGCACGCTGTGGGATTGGGCCACGCTGGCGGAGTCATCGGTGCAGTCGTCGAGCATGATCAGGATCTCTACCGGCTCGCCCGCGAGCTCTTCATGAGCACTGGCGGCGATCAGCGATTTGATGCAGTCATCCAGAAAATCTTCTTCGTTGTGCGCAGGGACAATGATTCCAATCATGTATCGATCTCGTCTCGGCACCAGCGATGGTCGTGGCGTCCTTTCAATGTCGACCTGCGCGGCGAAAAAATGGTTGCAAGTATTTTCGCTTGCGAAGGCGACTGAACCTGTAACCGCGCGTGTCTGTTTCGCCATATGAAAGACGCCGCTATCGAGCGGCGTCTTTTGTCTTACGGTGCAACCAGGCCCGAGGCCTGACGGTTATGCGGCGATCAGCGATTTGCCGATGGCTTCGTTAAAGGCCGGCAGATCATCCGGCGTGCGTGAGGTGATCAGGGTCCAGCCGTTGGCCGGGCACTGTTTGACTTCGGTGTCGACCCAGCCTGCCGCTTTGGCATTGAGCAGGTCAGTGCGCACGCTCGGGTATGACGTCAGGGTCTTGCCCTCGATCACGCCTGCATCGATCAACAGCCACGGGCCGTGACAGATGGCTGCGACTGTCTTGCCGGCCTTGGCGAACTCGCTGACCAGGCGCTGGGCATCGCTGTCCTGGCGCAGGGTGTCGGCGTTGACGGTGCCGCCGGGAATCACCAGCGCATCGAACTGGCTGGCGGTCAGGCCGGCAAGCTTGCTGTCGGAAGTGACACGCGAATCCTTGTCGGTGTCGTGCAGGAATAACTGGGCGGCACCGCCTTCGATCGTGGCATGGGTGACGGTTGCGCCCATGTCTTTCAAGGCTTGCAAAGGCTTGAGCAGCTCGTCACGTTCGATCCCGGTGTTGGCCGTGATGATCAGTACCTTCTTGCCGTTCAGTTCAGTGCTCATGTTCACGATCTCCTCAATGGTTGAAACGACGTCGTGTTGCCTGCAATGCAGACGTGCGAATGCTGACGTGTTGGTTTTCAGAGGCGGACGGAAAACTGAAAGTTCAGGCCGATTGCCTGACCGGGCTACGGTCATATTGCCGCGGGGCCGTCTAAAGAAAGGCTTTCACCTGGACGAGTGCCGTGGACACTGTCCGCGAGCGCTCGTCATGGCTGAAGGGTAAGGGCGCTTTACAGGCAGTCGCGGGCGGCCTGTTCCAGCGCGTTGCGACCGAATGCCGACGAGAGCGGCGCCCGCTGGTAAAGGAAGACGCGAGTCGTGGGGTTGCCTTTGTAGATTTCCAGAATCTCATCGGAGGCGACTTTGCTGACCACCAGCAACTTGTAATGCCCCTTGCTCTCGGTCATGGAAGCATCTGGCTTGATCTGTTGCCATTTGGGAAACACGCACTGCGCGTATTCGGAAGCGCTTTTGCGGGTGTCCAGATTCAGCGACGGGTTATTCGGTGTAGAACTGCAGCCAGCAAGGGCAAGGGCCAACGCAGCTGTCGGCATTAAATGACGCATCATTCATCCTGAATAGTTAAGAGTAATCGTGTCGGGCACAGGTGCTCCGCAGTCCGTTCAATGCGCACTTCGCCGTTGTTCTGGAGTGGGGCAAAGTACTGTTCCGTTCCTTGCAAGTGTGCACTTGAGCAAGAACCGAAATCATTTGCATCGATGCTGCAGTCATTGTTTTTTTCGGAGGCTGCGTATGTTGACCAGCCGCAACGAAAATGAAAAGCGCGAGTGGCAAAAAACTGCCGATCGGACAGTGGGCTGAACGAGCTTAGAGAGAGGTGCGGGGGAGGCGCTGCGGGAAGGGGATGGGCAGAGCGGCTGCCGCGAAGCAGCCGCGAGCGATTTACAGAATGCTGATCGGGTAATCCACGATCAGACGGAATTCGCTCAGATCGCCTTCGCCCTGATCGGCGTTGGCGTTGTGAAAGGCCTGGCGAATGCGGAACGAGAGATCCTTGGCCGGACCGGTCTGGACGACGTATTTGGCTTCGATATCCGTTTCGTGATGCTTGCCGTCACTGCCATACAGTCCGACGTAGCGGCTGTTGGACGGGGTGTGGGTGCCATCGACGTTAGAGCCGTTCAGGTAGCGGGTCATGAAGCTCAGACCCGGCACGCCGTAAGTGGCCATGTTCAGGTCGTAACGGATGCCCCAGGATTTTTCACCCGGACCGTTGAAGTCCGACCATTGAACGGAGTTGGCCAGGAACACCGAGTCTCCGCCTTCACCACCGCCGTTATCACCGGTACTGGCGTAGTCGAACGGGGTGTCGCCGTGCACTTTCTGATACGACAACGTCAACGTGTGCGCACTCAGGAATGAATATGCGGCCGACGCCGAATACGTGGTGTTATTGATCGTGCCGGCCTTGGCCTGACCTTCATCCAGGGTGCGATACAAGTTAACGTCGAACAGCAACGATTGTTCATCGCTCAGTGGCAACGTGTAGTTGGCGTTGACGTAGTACTGGTTCCAGATGTCCTTGAATTCCGAACCGTAGAAGCTGACACCCAATGCCGGGGTGATTGCATATTTGGCACCGGCAAAGCTGACGCTGTCAGCGGTCACGCCTGCATAAAGGGCGTAAATATCATGATCGTGGTTACTGGTAATGCCGCTGTTGGTGCTGGTGTAACGACCGGCTTCCAGATCCAGTCCGTCAAACTCACTGCTGTTGAGATTGAAACCGGTGGCCGATTGCGGAAGCAGGCGGCTGCCGCCCACGGCAAATACCGGAGAAGTCGGTTGCATGTTGCCGTAGCGCAATTCGGTCTTTGAAATCCGCATCTTGATACTGCCGCCGGCGGAACCGTAACTGTCGCGCGGATCGCCGTCATCGTTGACGGGCAAGTTGCCGGTGCCCGAGTACTTGCTTTCGCCGTCGAGCTTGACGCCCCAGTAACCGTAGGCATCGACGCCGAAGCCGACAGTGCCCTGAGTGAAGCCGGAGCTGTAGTTGGCGATGAATCCCTGAGTCCAGTCGCGATTATCGACACCGCCATTGGTGCGGTTGCGATTGAAGTAATAGTTGCGCGCCAGAACATTGAGGCTGCTGTCTTCGATGAAACCCTTGGATTCGGATTGATCGGTAACGGATTCCGCCCATGCCATTTGACTCACTGCGGCCGAAACGGCCAAGGCGACCGCGCTCCAACGTGTTGAACTCATCGTTTTAATTCCCCTGGTATAGATATGGCTCACAGGCGTGCCCATACGATCCGCTCGAAGTGGCGGCGAGTATGAGAAAACCGGGCATTACGGCAGGCTGACTAAAGTTCAGCGAGTGGCTGAAGTCGCAGAATGTTTATAGATATAAGACGTTGCGGGCAACGTTGAATGATCTGCGTCGTGGCGTTTTATATCACGGCTGTCTTGTTTGGCAGGGGCCAATATCAGTCGGGAATGGTTAAATAAAATTAACTGTCGAACCTGCGTGCGCTTGATTAGTCTCGAGAAAGTTGAAGTCACTCTCATCGCTTCAATGCTCTTTTATTTAACCGCCCTCCCTCTGTGGCGGTTTTTTTTGCCCGTAACCCACGGTTGAGCAACACCGGCTTTACCATTCGCTTGCACGGGTTAACATGATGCACTCGATTGAAAAGGTTCACGCTGCCATGCGAAACGTCTTGTGCATCGAAGACGACCCCGATACTTCCCAAGAAATCGCCGCGCAATTGCGCCGCGTCGGTTATACGGTCGAATGCGTGGCCGACGGCGCCCTCGGTTTGCAGCGAGCGTTGAGCGGAACATTCGATGCGATCACGCTGGATCGCATGTTGCCCGGGCTCGACGGGCTGGGTGTCATCACATCGCTGCGGGCTGCTGGTGTGCGCACGCCAGTGCTCATGATCAGCGCCATGAGTGATGTCGATGACCGGATACGCGGCCTGCGTGCCGGCGGTGACGATTATCTGGTCAAGCCGTTCGTGTCAGAAGAGATGGCCACGCGCATCGAGGTGCTGCTGCGCCGCAACAACGACATCCCGGAGCGTGAGACCGTGTTGCAGGTCGCCGATCTGGTGCTGGACCTGCTGAGCCGCGAGTTGCGTTGCGCCGGACGGTCCATCGCGTTGCCGGCCACCGAGTTGCGCCTGCTGGAGTTTCTGATGCGTAACCCGGATGTGTTGGTGACCCGCGCGCTGATTTTCGAGGTGGTCTGGGGCTATCACTTTGATCCGGGCACCAAGCTGATCGACGTGCACCTGACCCGGCTGCGCAAACGTCTGGAAAATCTGGGCTGTGCACCGGTCATCACCACGCTGCGCGGCTCCGGATTCAAGCTCGTGACATCGGCTGCGAACCCTTGACTGCTGGCCACTGGCCCACTAATTGCTGTCGCAACGTACACGATGACTGAATGGAGACGGCTTGTCGCGCGCTGGCCGCTGCGTTCATGCAGTGCGCGGGCGCCAGGCCAATGAATGCTTATGTCTGCGGACCTTTCCGACCTGACCGCCGCGCGCTGCGCCGAGGTGCGTCCGCGCCTGTCGCGCACCACCACGTTCCGCTTGACGGTGACGTATGCCGCGGTGCTGGTCATCGTGGTCGTGTCGTTGATCAGCCTGATCTACTGGCAAGCGGCTGACTACATGGTGCGCCAGGGTGACGCCATCGTCACCGGGCAAGTCCGGGCCCTGTTGTATGTCGACGCCAACGATTTGCCCGACGAGATCGATCGCCTGCAGGCTGGTGATCTGCGTGGGGTGATCCAGTACGGTCTGTTCAGCGCGCAAGGGCGCTATCTGCGCGGCAAAGTTTTCTCGTTGCCGCCAGGCGTGATGCTCAACGGCAAGCCCCATGACTGGCTGGAAACCGGCTTTGAAGACGGCGCAAGAGCAGTCGCCAAGCGCCTGCCCAATGAGCAGATTCTGTTCGTCGGCTACAACGCCAAGACCCTGGCAGGCCTGCGCGACATCATCTTTGACTCACTGTGGTGGAGCGCCGTGTTGATTCTGGCGATCGGTCTGGTGCTCGGCGTGCTGCTGGGCGTGGGGCCATTACGGCGGGTTCGTGCGGTCCAGATCATCAGTCAGCGCATTGCCAGCGGTGACCTGTCGCAACGTCTGCCGCTGTCCGGGCGGGGCGACGAACTGGACGCGCTGTCGTCACTGGTCAACCGCATGGTGAGTGAGATCGGCCTGCTGCTGGAGGAAGTCAAAAGCGTCGGCGACAACGTGGCCCACGATTTACGCACTCCGCTGAACAAGCTGCGCGCGCATCTGCATCGCACGCTGGAGGACTGGTCCGAGACACCGGACGAGCAGTTGCAGGTTCACGTGGAAAAGTCGCTGCACGCCGCCGATGTCCTGCTCGGCCGTTTTCGTGCGCTGCAGCGCATCGCCGAAATCGACAGCAATGCGCGCCTTGCACGCATGGCCACGCTCAATCCCGCGCCGCTGCTGGAGGAGCTGTTCGAGGATTATCAGGCCGTGGCCGAGGAGGAGGGCATTCGCCTGAGCCTGCGCGCCGAGCCGGTGCCTGCCTTGGTGGCCGACCGCGAACTGCTGGCGGAAGCGGTGATGAACCTGCTGGACAACGCCCTGAAGTTCACTGCGTCAGGGGGCCACGTGCAGATGGGCCTGAGGCTCGCGATGGGCCGCGTGCGCATCGAAATTCAAGACAACGGGCCCGGGATTTCCAGCCAGGATCGTGAGCGGGTGCTGCGCCGCTTCTGTCGTGGCCAGCACGACCCACTGGTGAGCGGTGCCGGACTTGGTCTGGCGATTGTTGCGGCAGTCGCTCGTGCCCATGACTTCGATCTCTGCATGGAAGACGCACAGCCCGGTCTGCGCGTCGTGCTGCAGGCGCGACCTGCCTGAGCTTGCGATGTTCTCTTGAGCGAGAGGCGGCGAGCGCATCCGACCTGATTCCTCCACTGAAAGTGCACAGTGTTGCTCGGTCATCGTTATTTATGACTTGACCCAAGATTGATTCGCTTTAGAGTGAGCATGAACGAGCGTTATGTTGATTGTCATGGTCATCATCGAGCACGCTCAATTGTTCGCTTCGGAGGAATAAATGTCTGACCCACTGCAAGAAGCCGCGTATGCCGTGCTGTTGCCTGCGTTTGCCGAACTTGAACTGGACGATGCAGTGCGCCGTTATCTGCAGCGCGGCGGCGTGTCGATCCTGCTCGGTGAAACCCGTGACGAATACCTGGCGCGGCGCATGAGCTTCGAGCGACGACGCGCAGAAACACAGGCTCATTTCACGCGCATCGCCGAGGACGCTGCGGCATGTGCTGGCGGTCCCGTGCTGATTGCCGTCGACCAGGAACTGGGCGGGATCCAGCGTTTGCATCATCTGGTACCGGGCATGCCGTCCGCCGAGTTGCTCAAGGATCTGAGTTGCGAAGAGATCGAAGCGCGGTCTTATGAGATGGCCAGTTCGGCACGTGTCATGGGGATCAATCTGTTCCTGGCGCCAGTGGTTGATGTCGTCACCGGGGTCAATCCCTGGCTGCACAACCGCAATCTGGGCGCCGATGCCGCCCAAGTGGCGCGCATCGCCTGCGCCTTTATTCGCGGCGTGCAGCGCGCCGGGGTGATTGCCACGGCGAAACATTTTCCCGGTCACTCTCAAACCGAGCACGATCCTGCAGTGGCGCGCGCGACAGTGCCCGGATCGCTCGAAGCGCTCGCCGATGGACTGGAGGTCTTCCGCAAGGTCATTGCCGCCGGCGTGCAAGCCATCATGCCGGGGCCAGCGGTATTTCCGGCGCTGGATCCGCTGCAGTCCGCCAGCACCTCGGAAGCGGTGATCGGCCTGTTGCGCGATCGCCTGGGTTTCGACGGCCTGATCATTTCCGACGACCTCGACGCCGTGTCGATTCTGCGCGGCAACAACCTTGCCGACACGGCCGTTGCAGCGTTGCGTGCCGGTGCGCATCTGCTGTTGGTGTCCAGCGAGGCGGGGCTCGATGACCTCGCCCAGGCGATCGTCGACGCCGTGGCGGCCGGCCGTCTTGATGCGCAGCGCTTGTTGGCAGCGGCAGAAAAGGTACGAGGTCATGCACAGGCCAACCGTGCGCAGGTCGAGGCGGGCCTGTATGTGTCCTATCCCTTTGCAGGCGGACACATGACGCGTCGGGTCATGCGCTGATCGGCGTGAGTGAAGGGCAGGGGAGATGGTAGGCAGAATCCATGCTGCATTGCACAATGCCTGTTGTTATCGCTCCCGTCCCAGTCAGAGAAGGAATGCCCGATGAGCTGGTCCGCCAGGCAGTATTCAATGTTCGAACAGCAGCGCACGCGTCCGGTCCGTGATCTGGTCGCAGCGATTCCCACCACCGAGGTCAACGTCGCCGTCGACCTGGGTTGTGGACCGGGTAACTCCACGCAAGTGCTGGCCGAACGCTTTGCAAACGCGACCATCCGTGGCGTCGACAGCTCCGACGACATGCTCAAGGAGGCACGCCAGCGCCTGCCGGAATTGAGCTTCGAACTGGCCGACATCGCCACGTGGAGACCCAATCAGCGTTTTGATGTGATCCTGGCCAATGCTTCGCTGCAGTGGGTTCCGGATCATGCCGAGCTTTATCCGCGGCTGGTCAATCTGCTGAATCCGGGCGGTACGCTTGCGGTGCAAACCCCCGACAATCTGGAAGAACCGGCCCATCGCCTGGCGCGTGAAATTGCCAGCAGCGGCCCGTGGGCGGACAAGATCGGCAGCGTCAGGCATCCCGACCGTCACCCGGCACGCGCTTACTTCGAATGGTTGCAGCCTCACTGCGCAGAGGTCGACGTCTGGCGCACGACTTATCATCACCCGCTTGCCGGCGGACATGAGGCGGTGGTGGAGTGGTTCAAGGGGTCGGCGCTGCGACCTTACCTGCAACGGCTGGAAGAAGACGAGCAGAGCGCATTCCTCGAGACGTACCTGCAGGCGGTCAGTCAAGCCTATCCGGCGCTGGCTGACGGGACGGTACTGCTGCCGTTTCCTCGTCTGTTCGTGCTCGCCACGCGTTGAGGTCAGCGAGGCGTCCAAGCGCCAGCACCCTGCACTCGGTTGACCTTCAGTTATAACCATAGATCGTTTCGATCTAGGTTTTTAGAAGAAAACGCAAGGTCCTTAGACGAAAAATAGCTATCCTGCCCGCCAGTTTTTCGGATGCACGTTGGTCAGGCAGAGCAATGGATTTTGGCAATGTAGGTTTCGTCGTCGCCGGCCTGGTGGTCGGCTTCATCGTAGGCATGACGGGTGTCGGCGGCGGGTCGCTGATGACGCCGATCCTGCTGTGGTTCGGCATCAATCCGGCGACCGCTGTCGGCACGGACTTGCTGTACGCGGCAATCACCAAAAGCGGCGGGGTCCTGGTCCACAAGAAGAATGACAACATCGACTGGGGCATCACGGGCTGGCTTACCTTGGGCAGCGTGCCTGCCGCGGGGCTGACGCTCTGGTTTCTCAGTACGCTGCACACCGCTCCCGATTCAATGAACACGGTGATCAAGCAAGCGCTCGGCGTGGTGCTGCTGCTGACGGCGCTGGCGATCTTCTTCAAAAAGCGTCTGCTGGCCTTCGCTCAGCGGCATGCGGGTGACCACTACCGCCTGAGTGCCCGCAGCCTGAACGGCCTGACTGTGCTGACGGGGGTAATCCTTGGTGTGATGGTGGCGCTGACGTCCATTGGCGCCGGCGCGCTGGGGACGGTGGCGTTGTTCATCTTGTACCCGTTTCTCGACACCCGACGCCTGGTCGGCACTGAAATCGCCCACGCAGTACCACTCACCCTGATCGCGGGATTGGGCCACGCGAGCATGGGCAACATGAACTGGTCGATGCTGGGTTTCCTGCTGATGGGGTCACTGCCGGGCATTTACATGGGCAGCCACCTTGCCGGGCGTGTGCCCGACGCCGTGCTGCGTCCGTGCCTGGCGGCGATGTTGATCGCGATCGGTTACAAACTCGCGTTCTGAAGACCGGGCGCGATCATGCCGCATCGCGCCTGTCCACCACCGGCCTCAGAGGCTGGAGCGAAACGGTATCGGCTCGCGGGAAACGTAGCGGTCGGTCGCGGCATGGCCCACCATCTCGTCGTAGACCACCGGATGCACGATGAACAGCGGCACTTCCGCAACGGCCGTCAGGCACTTGCGCGCTTCCTCGACCGACGCCACATGCAGGACGCCGCCCTTGGGGCTGCTGATGGCATGAGACGTGCCCTTCATGCGGGCATGGATGACGTATGACCCCCCTTCAACGGAAATGAGGTCCAGTTCTTCAACCTCGCCCGCCTTGATGTGCTTACCCAACTGATCCAGATCCATTGCGGCACCTTCTTACGCATTGCGCGTTTTATGTTCCATGGATTGATGCAAAGGCCCTAGAGGCGGCCTGCATGCATTGGAAGGGGCGAGAGGACGACGAGTTCAAGGCGATTGAACGCGGCAGGATAGGAGGGCGCCGGTAAGGGTGGCCGCAGGCGTTGATGCGGCCCTGCGCAAGAGCGCCGCGGGCGTCCGCGAAACGGACCCCGCGGCGGTGTCGGTCAGCAGAGCTTGTCGATGACGCGCACGTCCGGCTGTTTCTGCGCTGCGCCCCATTCGGCGCTCAGCGTCTCCAGCACTTGCCCCAGGAACTGCTTGTCGGCCGCTGCCTTCTTGCCGACATAACCATGGCCCTTGCGGTACATCTTCAGCCGTGCACGCATGTGCGGATGCTGCTCGGCGAACTCTTGCTCTTCGGTACAGGCACCCAGGCCGTCCATATGGACATCACCTTTCTCACAGACCCAGAGAATATGGCTATCAAGGGAGTCCTTACGCGCCGCGAACAGTCGAGCCAATTGATCAATGGTAGGTTGATTGTTCAGATTCATTGTTGGATACCCCTTTTTGACCACTCGTCAATCTATCTGGTTAGTTCAAACGTAATGGCGAATCCTCGGTCGATTCGCAGTCCTTTTGCTCACGCTGACAAACAAGGTCCGTCGGTACACAGAGCCGGTGCCGGGCCGTTTGGATGTGCTGTCGATGGGGGCTGAAACGCAGAGGTCGAGACCAGGAAGAGGAATGGCGGACATCACGAGGACACGGGCGACGTGGTCGACCACAAGTGTCATGAGGATGTTTCGCCAGCACCCGGCCCTGGTGGGTCGATCCTGCGGGTTCCGCTTCATCAATCTGCCTTGTGGGCAGCACACATCCAGAGGATGTTCGACGGCTGTGTCGAACGAGCCCGGAATACTTTTGCCAGCTCTCCCGATCGGGGAGACGCTTGAACTATGCAGTTGCAAAATCACTTCGTCAACCGTTTTGTAGTGAAATATTTATCGCACTACAAAATATGTAGTTTTCGAACACGAAGGTCCGATCGTGACTACAAGGTCAATGTTTACGGGGGCTTGGCGGCATGCGCCGCCGTGATCCCGAAAAAAATCAGGCAGGACAAACGGCTAGATCTCTTTGCTGACCCACTGGTCTGCAAATGAACCTGCGGGCACCCTCAAACCTGTCATTGAACGTCGCCGCGACGTCGCCGCCGCGGGGTGCCAGGTCGGGTCGCGACCCATCCACTGGCGTCCCCGATATGCCAGAATCAGGCACGGACTCAACCTGGAGGGTGAATATGCAAACGCTGGTGCTGCCAACCTATGAAGATGTGCTTACCGCCGCTCGACGTATCGAGGGACACGCGCACAAAACGCCGGTCCTGACGTCTCGCACGGTGAATCGCGAATTGGGTGCCGAAGTCTTCTTCAAATGCGAAAACTTTCAGCGCATGGGGGCGTTCAAGTTCCGCGGGGCGTTCAACGCGCTCTCGGCATTCGACGCCACGCAGCGCAAACATGGCGTCGTTGCGTTCTCCTCCGGCAATCACGCGCAAGGCATCGCGTTGTCGGCCCGGCTGCTGGGCATACCGGCGACCATCGTCATGCCCCACGACGCGCCGGCGGCGAAAGTGGCCGCGACCAGAGAGTACGGCGCAACCATCATCAGCTACGACCGCTATACCGAAGACCGCGAAGCCATTGGCCGCGAGCTGGCCGAGCGGCAAGGACTGACGCTGATTCCACCCTACGATCACCCTGACATCCTCGCTGGCCAGGGCACTGCGGCCAAGGAGTTATTCGAAGAGGTCGGCGCACTCGACGCCCTGTTCGTTTGTCTGGGCGGCGGTGGACTGCTCAGCGGATCGGCCCTGGCGACGCGCGCGCTGGCGCCCGCATGCAGGCTGTATGGGGTCGAACCCGAAGCCGGCAATGACGGTCAGCAGTCCTTGCGCGCTGGCACCATCGTCAAGATCGACACGCCGAAAACCATCGCCGACGGCGCCCAGACGCAATATCTGGGCAATTACACCTTCGCCATCATCCAGCGCGACGTCGATGACATCCTCACCGCCAGTGACGGGCAACTGATCGAGGCCATGCGGTTTTTCGCCGAGCGCATGAAGATGGTGGTCGAACCCACCGGCTGCCTGGGGTTTGCCGCTGCGCGGGCGATGGCGTCGCAACTGAAAGGACAACGAGTGGGCGTGATCATCAGTGGCGGCAACATCGATCTGCACCGCTACGCGCAGTTGCTGGCGGAATAAACCGCACAGCCACCTGGAGGTTCGAGTACGCACCAAAACGACCTCCTGCGAGCAATTCCTCGCTTGAAAACGGGCATTTTTCTGACTGCCCATTCCTCGCCGCGCGGCGCTGTCTCGCGGCTTTCCTTAGCGTTCCTCGGGGTGAATCAGCACTGCTCAGCGTTCTTCGTGAAGCGTGTGCTGATGGCATTGTGCTTGCAGTGGCATCGGCACATACGGAGGGATGCTGAATGTTTTCACTGCGCGCCAACAAACGCCGGGCTCATGACGATGATGCCCTCAACCTGCTGTTCGATGACCTCGACCTGACCGTGCAGCTGTCCGGGCACACACCCCTGAGCACGCGCCTGAACGGCTTCACTGCCACTTTGCATCAGCGTCTGGCAGAAAGCCTGGCCGCGTCGGTCGATATTGCCGCGCACGCGCCGGAGCTTGCGCGCATCGCACGGGCGACCGAGCAGAGTGGTCAGACCCTCGCTCAGGCGTCCGAGTTGATCGCCAGCGCCAGCGAGCAGGTGAGTACTTCGCTGGACACCGAACTGGTGCCCGGCGCTGCTCAGGTGGCCAAATTGTCCAGCGAGGTCACGCTGACCTTGCGTCAGTGTCAGCAGACGGGCGAGCAGGTGTTGGGGCAGGTGGACGCCATTGGTACCAGCGAGCAGAAGCTCGAAGAAGTCATCGGTCAGTTGTTCGGACAGCTCGAAGAGGTCAGCCAGGTGCTCGGCGTGATCGCCAGCATTTCGCAGCAGACCAACCTGCTGGCCCTGAACGCCGCGATCGAGGCGGCAAGGGCGGGCGAACACGGCCGCGGGTTTGCCGTCGTCGCTGACGAGGTCCGGCGTCTGGCGGGGCATACCACCGAATCCACGACCCGCGTCAGCCAGATCATCGAACGCTTTCGCGCCGACATGGACCAGCTCGGCAGTGCCGGACGCATCATGCACGCGGCGGTCGCCGATGGTCGCGAAGGCATGACGCGCATGGGTGAAGACCTGCGCAGCACCCAGGCGGCGATGGACCAGCTGGATCAGCGTGTCGGCCACATCGCTTCCGGCACCGAACACATCGGCATCGCCGTGCACGCCATCAACCGCGACGTGCAGAACATCGCCGGCGTGGCCGCTGAACTGCTCGGCAATGCCGGTCAGGTGCTGACTCACAGCGACGCGGTGCGCAGCAGCGGCGACCATCTGCTGAACGGGCTGGGCGGCTTCCGGCTGCAGATGCACAAGGCGATTCAGGCGAGCGTCGAAAAGCTCGCCAGCGAGGCGGCGATGCAGGGGGATCCGGGCGCGGCCGAGCGATTCATGGGCGAGATTCTGCAGCGAGATCAGCGTTTCGAGCTGTTCTACATGGTCGACAGAAACGGCGTACAGATCAGCGAAAACGTCGGACTGGACATTGATCCAAAAGCCGCCAGTTGCAAGGGTCGCAACTGGGCTCAGCGGCCATGGTTCCGCGAGGTCGCCGAGCAATTGGGCAGCTATATCACGCCGGTGTACCGCTCTTCGGCGACCGACGCTTTCTGCATCACGGTGTCGGTGCCGATATTCGCCGGCAATGGCCAACTGCATCGGGTGCTGGCGGCGGACGTGAGACTGTCGGCGTTGCTGTAAGCGCAAGATCGCGCGGGGAAGAATGTGGGCCGCTCGAAGGCTGAATCGCGGCCGACGAGGGGCCGCAGCGCTGCGCGCACGGGTAAGCGCACATAAAAAAGCCCGCAGACGCGGGAACGTCTGCGGGCCTTTTCAGGGCATTACGCCTGGTCTTCTTTCTGCAGCTCGAACAGCAGCAGCGAGCGCGGAGTGACGGTGTATTCCGAGCCGAACTCGAATTTCTCCTTGCCTCTTGCGTCAGGCTGGTTGGTGTCGATCAGGCAGGTCCAGTTAACGCCTTCCGGCACTTCAGGGAGCTTGAAATTCACCCCTTCGTGGTGTGAGTTGACCATCATCAGCATGGTCGCATCAGCCCCGCGGCGACGGATCCCGGTTTCCTGCGCACGGCCATCGATGAGCATGCCCAGGCAGCGGCCGTTAGGGTCTTCCCATTGCTCGATAGTCATTTCCTCGCCGCTCGGCGACAGCCAGGTGACGTCCTTGACCCCCAACTCTTCGTTGTATTCGCCCACCAGGAAACGCCCGCGACGCAGGATCGGGTATTTCATCCGCACCTTGATCAGCTTCTGCACGAAGTCATGCAGCGCTTTGCCGTCTTCATCCCAGTCCCAATTGACCCAGCCGATTTCGCTGTCCTGGCAGTAGGCATTGTTGTTGCCGTTTTGAGTGCGAGCAAACTCGTCACCGGCAACGATCATCGGCGTGCCTTGGGAAAACAGCAGCGTGGCGAAGAAATTGCGCATCTGGCGCAGGCGCAGCGCGTTGATTTCCGGGTCGTCGGTCGGACCTTCGACGCCATGGTTCCAGGAGCGGTTATCGTTGCTGCCGTCCTGGTTGTTCTCGTCGTTGGCTTCGTTGTGCTTGTCGTTGTACGACACCAGGTCGTGCAGGGTAAAACCATCGTGGGCGGTGACGAAGTTGACCGACGCATAAGGCCTGCGGCCGCGCTGGTTGAACATGTTGCCGGAGGCGGTCAGGCGGCTCGCAAGATCGGCCAGCTGGCCTTCGTCGCCTTTCCAGAACGCCCGCACGGTGTCGCGGAACTTGTCGTTCCACTCGGCCCAGCCCGGCGCGAAATGCCCAACCTGATAGCCACCGGGGCCGCAGTCCCAAGGCTCGGCAATGAGCTTGACCTGACGCAGCACCGGGTCCTGACGGCAGGCCACGAGGAAGCTGTGCCGCTCGTCAAAGCCATCGTGGTATCGACCAAGGATCGTCGCCAGGTCAAAGCGGAAACCGTCGACATGCATCTCGCTCGCCCAGTAGCGCAGGGAGTCGGTGACCATCTGCAGCACGCACGGGTGGCTCAGGTCCAGGGTGTTGCCGGTGCCGGAGTCGTTGATGTAGTAGCGCTTGTCGTCTGGCATCAGGCGGTAGTACGAGGCGTTGTCGATGCCGCGCATGGACAGGGTCGGGCCACGCTCGTTGCCTTCGGCGGTGTGGTTGTAGACCACGTCGAGAATCACCTCCAGGCCCGCATGGTGCATGTGCGCGACCATTTCCTTGAACTCGGCGATCTTGCCGTGAGCCAGGAAGCGCGGATCCGGCGCGAAGAAGGCGATGGTGTTGTAACCCCAGTAGTTGGTCATGCCCTTTTGCAGCAGGTGTTGGTCGTTGACGAACGCATGGATTGGCAGCAGCTCGACCGAGGACACGCCCAGGCCTTTGATGTGCTGGATCACGTCGTCGACCATCAAGCCAGAGAACGTGCCTTTGAGCTCATCCGGGACCGACGGGTGACGCATGGTGAAACCGCGGGTGTGGGTCTCGTAGAAAACGGTTTTCTCCCACGGCACATTGACGCGCTGGTCACGGCCCCAGGTGTACGCCGGGTCGATGACTTTGCACTTGGGCACGAAGGGCGCGCTGTCGCGCTCGTCGAAGCTGAGGTCGTCATCGGGATGACCGATGGTGTAGCCGAACAGGGCTTCGGACCACTTCAGTTCGCCTACGAGTTGTTTGGCGTAGGGGTCGATCAACAGCTTGTTGTGGTTGAAGCGATGGCCGTTTTTCGGATCATACGGGCCATAGACCCGGTAGCCGTAGATCAGGCCTGGATGAGCATCGGGCAAGTAGCCGTGGAAAATCTCATCGGTGTATTCGGGCAGCTCGATGCGCTCCAGTTCGTGCTCGCCGGTGGAGTCGAACAGGCACAGTTCGACTTTGGTGGCATTGGCCGAGAAGATTGCAAAGTTGACCCCAAGGCCGTCCCAGTTGGCACCGAGCGGGAAGGGCAGGCCCTCACGAATGCGCGATGCAGTGACTTCAGGGCTGCCGGCCGTGCTGGATTCATTCTGGTTGGTGCTGTTCTTTTCTTGCTTGCTCATGTGAATTCCTGACGTTTCGAATGATTTCCTGAGGGCGAACAAAGCCTTTGTCGCAGGCTGGGACTGCGCCATTACGCAATACAGGGGGTGGTTTACCGCAGGTTTCAGACGATCGTTTTCAGGCGATCCCTGCGGTAGGTGTCATCTGTTGGAAGCCTTGCCGAAGGCAAGGTTCAAGGCGTCGGAGGTTTGGCTGCCGGCGCCTTCTTGGCTGCAGGTTTTGCTGGCTTGGCCGCGGGTGCCGCACCGTTCGCGGCGGACTTGGCTTCTGCCGGTTTGGCAGGTGCCTTGGCCGCCGGTTTTGCCGCAGGCTTGGCAGCGGACTTGGCTGCTGGCTTGGCGGCAGGTTTTTCAGCCGCTTTGGCCGCCGGTTTTTCAGCCGGCTTTTCGGCAGGCTTGGCGGCGGCTTTGGCGGCGGCCGGTTTTGCTGCTGCAGGCTTGCTGGCGGCTTTGCCCTTGGTCGCTTTTTCAGCCGCAGGCTTCTTCGGCGACTTGGCTTCGGCTTCGGCCAGTTTGCGGGCCATTTCCCAGTGACGGGCATCATGCCCATGCGGCTTGCCTTCCGTTTCCCAGATCTGGTGGGCAAGCTCTTTGATTCTTTTCTCGTCGGCACTCATCTCGACACTCCCGGTATTACAAGGTTTGAATAAGCAGGTTTACAGAAATTTCCTTGAGCGCTGCACTGAGCAACATTTCCTTGCTGGATGTGACTGTAGCTTGTGAGAAAAGTCCCTTCCAATCCGGATGTGAATCAGTGAACGGCAGGAGTATTCGTGTATCGCCCCAATTTGCTGCGTTGATGAATGGAGTTTGCGCGGTGCCCATTAGTTCAGCCGGCAAACGTGGAACCACAACAATAGCCCGCACGCCCTGCGTTTCCCGGGCAAATGCGACGACGTGGGCGGCCTTTTCGCCGACCACTTCAAGCGGTTGATATCGGCCTTCACTGAACAGTGAGGAATGTTGATTGCGCAGCATGAGCACCTGGGCAATCAACGCCTGTTTGATCCGGCCGTCCTGCCACTGGGCAAGCAACTCGGTGAGGGATGTGGATTGGCTCAGCGCGCGTTCGCGAGCGGGGTAATCCACCGGACGACGGTTGTCCGGATCCACCAGGCTGAAGTCCCAGAATTCGGTACCCTGATACAGATCAGGCACACCGGGCGCAGTCATTCGCAGCAAAGTTTGCGCCAGACTATTCAATGCACCTGCCGGAGCAATTCGATTGGCCGTGGCACCGATCGACTGACGCAGCGCCAATCCTTCCGGGCTCAACAACAGCTGCTGCAAGAACTCGCGACACGCGGTCTCATACGCCTCGTTCGGAGCGCTCCAGCTGCTCTGCAACTTGGCTTCGCGCAGGGCTTTTTCCTGCCATTGCGTGAGCCGTTTTGCGTACTCTTCAAACGCACTGTCGCCCTCAAGCCCCAGCGGCCAACTGCCCAGGATCGCCTGGTAAAGCATCAATTCGTCGCCTGGGCTGATGTGACTCTCGCCCCCCTTGAGCGGTGCGGACAGTTGCTGCCAGCGCTCGACCTGTTCGGCGTACCACGGCGCATGCTCGCTGATCACCGCCAGGCGTGCGCGCGTGTCTTCGCCGCGCTTGTGGTCGTGGGTTGCCGTGGTCAGCAGGTTGTCTGGAAAGGTTGCACTGCGATCGATGCAGACCTGATGGAAAGCCTCGACCGGTGCACTGAAATGTTGCGGATGGAAGCCCACATCGTTGCGCGACAGCAACACGGACGAGCGATAGAACGAGGTGTCTTCCACCGACTTGGCGGCGACCGGTGAAGTCAACTGCTGGAAGCGATTGCACGCCTTGCGACGCATCTCGCGCAGGGGGCCGCTCGGGTAGTCGCGCAGGCGTTCTCCGCCGAGCCAGCGCTGCAGATAATCGAGCACCGGCCAGTCGCCTTCGCCGAGTAACTCGCGGGCACCGCTCATGGCTTGCTGGAAGAAGCGCTCGTCTTCGTCGGAGCGTCCGCAGGCCGTGATGTAGGTGCGATAGACCGGGAAGTTACTCACCAGCGCCAGCAACGCACGACGGATCGCCCCCAGCGTCAGGTCGCGGCTCATGACGTCGCTGCGCGCCACTTGCAGCAGCGCCTGAGCAAGGTTTTCGAAGTCCCCGGCAAGCGTGCCGTGCAGCACCAGATCCCGGGCCTCGAGCACTTCGGCATTGAAGTCGGCGGTTCGACCGCTGACCCGGCTCCACAGCTCACCCAGCACCGCTTCGCCACGAGGATCGTGTTGCAGCAACGACACCTGGTTCATGAACTCGTAACCGGTGGTGCCGTCCACGTTCCAGTCCTGACGCAGCGGCTCGTCGGGGCCGAGGATCTTCTCGACGAAGATCGGCAGGTGGTTCAGCTCGGTTCCGGCCGGGCGCAGCTTCAGCAGGCTGTCAACCCGACGCCGCAGCTTGCGGCAATAGCCACGCGGGTCGGCCAGGCCATCGATATGGTCGATCCGCAGACCGTCCACCAGCCCTTCGGAAATCAGCTCGAAAATCTTGCCGTGGGTGGCTTCGAAGACCTGCGAGCGCTCGACCTTGAGGCCGCCCAGTTCGTTGATGTCGAAGAACCGGCGCCAGTTGATGTCGTCGCCTGCCGTGCGCCAGCTCGCCAGGCGATAATCCTGTTGTTCGAGCAGGCGGTGAAGCCGCTCGAAGCCTTCTGGCTGGCGTCCGTCGAACTGGGAGAATCCGGCCTCGATGGCAGGCGTCAGGTCAGGATTGGCCTTGATCAGTCCCGCCAGTTCGGCTTTCAGGTTCAGCGCCTGCTCGTAGGCGTCGGCCTGGGAATCGAGCTGCGTGAAACGCTCGGCCAGTGGCTCCAGCTCAGGGCGTCTGGCGGCCTTCAGCAGCGGCCCGTACGAGCCCGGATTGATCGGGAAATGATGCTGATAGTGCTCGGCGTGGAAACTGCCATGCTCGGCGTCGAGCCGCAGTGCGACATCGCCGTTCTGCAACACAGTGCCATAGTCGGTGCTCAGGAACGGCAACAGCAGTTGCCCTTTGAGCAGCGGATCAGGGGAATTCCACTGGATGTCGAAAAACTTCGCGTAGGGACTGCGACGGCCCCATTCCAGCAAATCCAGCCACCACGGGTTGTCAGCGCCGCCGACAGCCATGTGGTTGGAAACGATATCCAGAATCAGGCCCATGCCATGTTCGCGCAGGGCCGCCACCAGTCGACGCAGTGCCGGCTCGCCGCCCAGCTCGGGATTGATCACCCGCGGATCGACGACGTCGTAACCGTGCATGGAGCCCGCCCGCGCTTTCAGCAATGGCGAAGCGTAGATATGGCTGATCCCCAGCCGGGCGAAATACGGCACCAGTCGGGTGGCGTCGTCGAGGGTGAAATCCTTGTGGAATTGCAGGCGTTGGGTCGCGCGCAGAGGCTTGAGAGCGCTCATTGGTCACGCTCCCGGGCCTGCTGACGTGCCGCCGCAAGGATTTCCAGGCGTCGTGCGGCGTCGGGATGGTCGAGCAACGCCGCGCTGTCCCCCGGCAAGCGTCGCCGCCAGTTGGGGTGGCTGTCGATGGTCCCCGGCAGGTTGGCTTGTTCCTCGATCCCCAGCGCATCTTCAATCGGCAGCAACACCAGCGGCGCGCGCGTGTGGCCCAGGTAGCGGATGCTGCCGTCGATGAGGTCGCTGTCGCTGCTGTCGTGCATGCCGTAGTTCTGTCGCAGGGCGGTACGTAAACCCTGGCGTTCGCGCTCGCGGGCTGCACGCCAGTCTTGTTCGGTGTTTGCGTCGATGTGGCCCAAGGTTTTATTCCATTCAATGTCCAGCTCGCTGAGCCAGCCGGTCAGCGTCGGCAAATCATGCGTACTGGTGGTTGCCAGCGCGTCGTCCGACCATCTGATGATCGGTTTGAATTGAGCGTTGTCCTGTTCGAACAACAGCACGCGCATGCCGAGAATCTCCCGCTCCGACAATTTGTCGTGGAGGCCTTCGGGCACCGTGCCCAGGTCTTCGCCGAGGACCACAGCCTTGTGGCGCCAGGATTCCAGGCACAGCAGGCGCAGCATGTCGTCCAGCGGATAGTTGAGGTAAGCGCCTTCGCTTGGCGGCGAGCCCAGCGGCACCACCCACAACCGCTGCAGGCCCATCACGTGGTCGATGCGCAGCCCGCCGGCATGGGCGAAATTGGCCCGCAGCATTTCAATGAATGCACGAAAGCCGTTGCGTCTCAGGCCCGTGGGCGAGAACGCCGAGATGCCCCAGCTTTGCCCGGAGCGATTGAGGATGTCCGGTGGCGCGCCGACGGTAAGGGCGGACAGCAGTTCATCCTGACGGCTCCAGGCCTGGCTGCCGGCGCCATCGGCACCGACTGCCAGATCGCCGATCAGCCCGATTTTCATGCCGCTCGAGCGCGCGGCGGTCTGCGCCCGTTCAAGGCCTCGGGCGATCAGCCATTGAGCGAAGGCGTGAAAGCCGATCTGCTCGCCATGTTTGTCGGCAAATTGGTCGATCTCCTCGCTGCGCGGGTTTTTGAACGCGTCCGGCCATTCATGCCAGTTGTCGCTGATGCCCAGTTTTTCGGACTCGTCACGCAGCGCCTCGAAGCGACAATGATTCTCCAGCGCTTCGCCGCCGGCGTGGCGGAAACTGTTGAAATCTTCGTGCAGCGGGTGCTCGCTGCCAATGAACGCGCTGTAGAGGGAGCGATAAAGAATCCACTTGGCTGCCGCGGCAGCCGGCCAGTCGACCAGTGTCAGCGATTCAAGGCGCTTGAGCTCGTCGGCAAGGCCGGTTTCTTCGATTGCCGTGCGCACGGCGCGCTCACCGAGGATCGCGCCGGGCGCCGCGTACAGCGCATTGAGGAACAGCCGGCTCGAAGGCGAGTAGGGGCTGTAACGACTCGGGTCGCTGGCGAACATCGCGTGCACCGGGCTGATGGCGATCGCGGCGGCGCCACGTTCGCCTGCCGAGCGAGCGAAAGCCTCCAGAGCCTGGGTGTCGCCAAACCCGCCATCGCCTTCGCGGCGAAGGTAGTACAGCTGAACGGTCAGCCCCCAGTCGCGGGCGATGCTGACGTCTTCGGCCATTGCCATGCTGTAACAGGTCTTGGGTGCCACCGCGATGGTCAGGTGCTGGCCATCGATGGCCAGTTGCTGATAGCCGACGGTGGCCAGCCCCGGAAGCTCGGCTTTGGCGGTGAGTCTGGCGTCGAGACGCGAACCGTCTGCCAGCTTCAGAACGAAAGGCGTTTCCGGTTTGAACCAGGCCGACAGGTCCAGATTGCGGCCGTGGTCAACCGTCAGCAGAGGCGGCGGTGTGGCGGACAGGCTCTGATCTTGCAGTCGCTTGAGGCTCGAGGCGATCTGCGCATCGTCTTCAGCGGGGTAACCCAGTCCGTCGAGGACCTTGCGTAACACTTCGGGGCTGACCCTTTGCGGTCGTGCGTTGGCATCCTTCCAGTCGACCGACAATCCTGCCTCGGCCGCCAGCATCTCCAGTTGCTCATTGCTCATCCTGTTCCTCCACAACGTCACGCGATATCAGGCTGACAACGGCCGTGTATGGATTGAGGCTGCCGCGTTGGGAAAGTTCTGCCGATTTTGGATGGGACTCGTGCAGCACGCGCTGTGCGTGGTAGGGCTCGATCTCCACCGGGTGCTCGCTGAGGTTCAGGTCGATGCGCAGCTCGGTGTCATCGCCCATCCGCCAGCGTGCGCTGACCGCTTTGTCGGCCAGTACGTCAGCACCCAGCGCCTCGGCACCTTCCAGGCGCGGGAAGATTTCCTCCCGACGGGTCTTGAGCAATTCCTTATAAAGCGCAAGCCAGTTGCGATGGTCCTGACCTGTGTCGGTTTCCAGATAAAGCGCATCGAAGCCGGGTTTGGAGGCTTCAAAGGTTGCCAGTGCGTTCGGATCCGGAATGCGCTCGCGTTGCTGCGGATCGGCAAACGCGGCGAAATCGGCGAATTCACCGCGACGTCCTTCGCGCACCGCGTCAGCCAGTTCGTCATGGAAATCGGTGAAAAACAGAAACGGTTCGCTGGCGGCCCACTCATCACCCATGAACATCAGGGGAATCATCGGCGACAGCAGCAAGAGGGCAGTGGCGGCACGCAGAGCGGGCGCCGGTGCCAGTTGCACCAGACGTTCGCCCAGCGCACGGTTGCCGATCTGGTCGTGATTCTGCAGGAACAGCACGAACGCACTGGGCGGCAGGTCCGCGCTGGGCTCGCCACGGGCATGACCATGGCGCGTGGACTCGCCCTGGTAGACAAAGCCTTCACTGAGCAGACGCGCCAATTTGTGCGTCGGTTGCTGGGCAAAATCGGTGTAGTACGCGTCGGTTTCGCCTGTCAGCAACACGTGCAGCGTATTGTGGCCGTCGTCGTTCCACTGCGCGTCGTAGCCCTGTTTCATGCGCCGGGCTTCGTTGAACTCGTTCTCCAGCATCAGCCAGATCTGCCGCTGCGAGGGCACCTGCTGGTGCACGCGCTCGGCAAGCTCTTCGAGAAAGTTGGGGTCTTCGATGGCGTGGACCGCGTCGAAGCGCAGGCCGTCGAAGCGATATTCCATCAACCACATCAGGCTGTTGTCGATGAAGAAGTCACGCACTTCGCGCTGGCGGAAGTCGATGGCGTCGCCCCATGGCGTCTTCTTGTCGCTGCGGAAGAAGTGTTTGGCGTAGCTGCCCAGATAATTACCGTCCGGCCCGAAGTGGTTGTAGACCACATCGAGGATGACCATCAGGCCAAGCCCGTGGGCGGTGTCGATCAGGTGCTTGAGCTCTTCCGGCGTACCGTAGGAGGACTGCGGCGCATACGGCAACACGCCGTCGTAACCCCAGTTGCGATCGCCGGGAAACTGGCCGATGGGCATCAATTCGATCGCGGTGATGCCAGTGTCGACCAGATGTTGCAAATGTCGTTCGACGGCGGCAAAACCGCCCAGCGCACCGGTGTGCAGTTCATAAATGACTGCTTCATGCCAGGGGCGTCCGCACCAGTCGGCATGCTGCCACTTGAAAGCCGCGGGATCGACGACCACGCTAAAGCCATGCACGTCGCTGACCTGAGCCCGGGAGGCCGGGTCAGGTACGTGCAAGTCGTTGTCGATGATGTAGCGGTATTGCGTGCCGGCCGGGGCGTGTGTTTCCAGGACGAACCAGCCGTTTTCCTGCGCAAGGAGGGCCTGTACAGACCCATCCTCTTTCTCGACACTGACATCATTTGCATCCGGTGCCCACAGGGCGAACCGGGTGCGGTCGGAATCCAGCAAGACGGCGCCGTGGCGCCAGTTCTCATCCGTGCGCGAAGGCATCCGTTACCCCTTTTCAGTTCATCAATCAGTAATGCAGCGCAGCACCCACGTTTTTCTTCAGAAGATCCTGATACAGCTCGGCGTAAGGTTCGACGGCTTTATGCCAGTCAAACGGGGCGGCCATTGCGCGGCAACGCATGGCGTTCAGCAGCAGCGGGTTGGCAAAGACCCTGAACGCGCGGGTCAAGGCTTCGGTGTAGCTTTCAACGGTGGACTCATCGAACAGAAAGCCTGTGCAGCCATCTTCGATGGTGTCGGCCAGACCGCCGGTGCGGCGTGCGATCGGCAGTGAGCCGAAACGCTGGGCGTACATCTGGCTAAGGCCGCACGGCTCATAGCGCGAAGGCATCAGCAGGAAGTCGCTGCCGGCGAACATACGGCGCGCATCGGTTTCGTTGAAGCCCACACGCACGCTGATCTGGCCGGGGAAACGGGCTGCCAGCGCACGCATCGCGTCTTCTTCTTCAGGCTCGCCGCGACCGATGATCGCGATCTGCCCGCCGTTGTTGACGATGTACTCGCCAACGCCGATGGTCAGGTCCAGGCCTTTTTGATAGACCAGACGGGACACCACCGCGAACAGCGGTCCGCTCGACGGTTCCAGTTCGAACAGCTCGCGAACGTGATCGGCGTTGATTTCTTTGCGCGTCCACTCGTTCGGCGCGAAACGGCAGACCAGATGGTCGTCGGTCGCGGCGTCCCAGCTTTCGTCGATGCCGTTGGGGATCCCGCTCAACTGGCCTTTTTCAGCCTTGCTTTGCAGGAAGCCTTCAAGACCGCAACCGAAGTCTGGCGTGGTGATTTCCTTGGCGTAGGTGGCGCTCACGGTGGTGATGTGGCTGGCGTATGCCATGCCGGCCTTGATGAACGACAGGCGACCGTAAAACTCCATGCCATCCGGGCCGAGCGCCTCATCGGGAATCCCCAGCTCGCGGCTCGACGCCGTGCTGACGAAACCCTGATAGGCGAGGTTGTGAATGGTGAAAATCGACGGCGTGGTCTGTCCGCGCCATTTCATGTACGCCGGCGCCAGGCCTGCTGGCCAGTCGTGGGCGTGAACCAGCTCCGGGCACCACTGGGTTTTCACCGCGCCTGCGGCGAAGTCCGCTGCCGCCAGACCCAGTCGGGCAAAGCGGATGTGGTTGTCGGACCAATCGCGACCTTGGTTGTCGCCGTAAGGCGTACCTTCGCGTTCATACAGTTCAGGGCAGATCAGCACATAAATCACCAGCCCGTCTTTCATGTCCATGCGGCCGATCTTGCACGGCGGCAGGGCGGCATGGCCGCTGAGTTCGCTGATGATGTGAATCGGGTTACCGCTATTGATGACCTGTGGATAGCCGGGAATCAGCACGCGTACATCGTGCAGGTGGCGCATGGCGCGCGGCAGTGCGGCAGAAACATCGCCCAGACCGCCGGTTTTCACCAGGTCGGCCATTTCCGAGGTCACGAACAGAATCTTCTTTCTGTTCATCATCGACATGCCCGGTTGAACCGGGGGCAGTTGCAGCACAGGTGCGCTCGTCGTTGCGAAGACCGGCAGATGGGTCAGCTCGCTGGCCGGCTGATTAAAACTCTCTCCCTTCTGGGTTTTGACAGCGGCACTAATCATCGTTTTCTCCCATTCGATACGCAGTGTTGGTACAGCACTTGAGTTGTAATCGGCCATGTCCTATGGCCAGGCACACAAGACCTACGCAAAATCGATACCCATTTACCGACTGCATAATGAAGGACAGGGTGAAAGCGGCCTCTGCTCGGGCTTGAAGCAATAGCATAGGCGCTCTAATCACATGACCCAGGGCTGTTGTAGAAGTTTCGACTTTTTTTCAGGGAAATGTCTGGCATGCGGGGTGGGAGGCTTTTTGTAGGAAAGTTTCCACTGCGCTACATCATCCTGCTCGCCATGCATTGCGCTGTCGTGACGCATGAAACGGCGGTTCCCGATGCAGACGACCGCTGGTCGGATTGTTCGACAATCAAAACGGTGCGCATCCCAGCCTCGGTGCTTCGGGACTTTTTGGATCATTCGCAGGAGGGAAAGTGCAGACGTCGCCTTTTCTCGGTGCGTGATCGATCTTTTCGCGTGCGCATAGAGATTTTTCCTACTTCTGTATCGGGATATTTTGGTGCGCACCGCGTTAGAATCGCTGCCACGTGGCGGTCCCGGTCGAAGCACCGGTCGCCTGGTCACCTTTCAGCGGTAGAGGAAGTCAATGCAAGCCCCCGAGGTTCTGGTACTGCAAGCCAGCTATAGCAATCCGGTCCACGCCGAAGCGATCGGTTTCCTGCTCAACCAATATGCCGAAGACGCCATGGGTGGCGGCGAGTCGCTGTCTCTGGATACCCGAGAGCAACTGGCCATCGAACTGGCCAAGCGGCCTCACGCGTTCAGCGTGCTGGCGTTCATTGCCGGTGAGCCGGTGGGCCTGGTCAACTGTTTCGAAGGCTTCTCCACCTTCGCCTGCCGGCCTCTGGTCAACGTTCACGACGTGGTGGTCATTGCCGCCGTGCGAGGGCAGGGCATCAGTCAGAAGATGCTCGCCAAAGTGGAGGAGATCGCCCGTCAGCGCGGTTGCTGCAAGATCACTCTGGAAGTGCTGGAGGGCAACGAGGCGGCCAAGGGCGCTTACCGCAAGCTGGGTTTTTCCGATTACCAGCTCGACCCGCAGATGGGGCGGGCGCTGTTCTGGCAGAAAGCCCTCTGAGTCGCCGCGTCGCCCGGACACACGTGTACCGGGCGGCCTGCGCGCTCGTCCCGCTGCAGCGCGCTCCTCGTTCAGGTGTTGCTGGGGCAACAGTCGTTCAAAACATTTGTAACAGTTATGTCCTGTAAGGCATTTCGGCGCGCAAGGTAGGATCGGCTCCCGTATTCATTTCAGGATTCACATGCCGCTTTCACTGGAACCTCCCGGTTGCCAATCCCGCCCGCATTGCCCCGATCATCTCGCCCCTGATCTAATCTTGCCTGTGCCGTCCGAACCCAGCCTCGACCCGCACCCACGCGTGCGGGGGAGTGAGTCGTCGTTCGATTCTGTCCTGCCGCGAAGGAGCAACTGACCATGGAATGGCTTGCGGATCCCACCGCCTGGCTCGGCCTTCTGACCTTGATCGTGCTCGAGCTGGTGCTGGGCATCGACAACCTCGTCTTCATTGCGATTCTCGCCGACAAGTTGCCGCCCGAGCAGCGTGACCGCGCGCGGGTGCTTGGCCTGTCCCTGGCGCTGATCATGCGTCTGGGGCTGCTGGCGAGTATCTCGTGGATGGTGACCCTCACCGAGCCGTTGTTCGAGATATTCGGCAAGTCGTTTTCGGGGCGCGATCTGATCATGCTGTTCGGCGGCGTCTTCCTGCTGTTCAAGGCGACGATGGAGCTGCACGAGCGCCTGGAAGGGCATGTGGCGCAGCACTCCGGCAGCACGACCTACGCGCTGTTCTGGCCGATCGTGGCGCAGATCGTGGTGCTCGATGCGGTGTTCTCGCTGGACGCCGTGATCACGGCGGTGGGGATGGTCGACGAACTGGCCGTGATGATGATCGCGGTGATTTTCTCGATCGGCATCATGATCATCGCCAGCAAACCGCTGACGGCGTTCGTCAACGCGCACCCGACCGTTATCATGCTCTGCCTGGGTTTCCTGATGATGATCGGCTTCAGCCTGACCGCCGATGGCCTAGGCTTTCATATCCCCAAAGGTTACCTGTACGCCGCCATCGGATTTTCGATCCTCATCGAGGTCTTCAATCAGGTTGCCCGATCGCGCCGCAAACGCAGCCTCAAGGGCGATCTGCCGCGTCGTGAACGCATGGCCCACGCAGTGCTTCGCCTGCTGGGCGGGCGCAAGCCGAATGCCGAAGACGTGGGCGAGGAGATTGCCGACATGCTCGATGGCGACAGCGGGGAAGTGGTCTTCGATCGTCGTGAGCGCGTGATGATCAGTGGCGTGCTGCAGTTGGCGCAGCGGCCGATTCGCAGCGCCATGACCGTGCGCAACGATGTCGACATGCTCGACCTGGATGATGATCCGCAGGCCATCCGGCAACGACTGCTGAGTTCCTCTTACTCGCGGCTGCCGCTGATCCGTGGCGGGCGGGTGGAGGAGCCTCTGGGTTTCGTGCATAAAAAGGAAATGCTCAACGCGCTGCTGTCCGGGACCGAGCCGAATCTGGAGCACTTGGCACGGCCGAGCCTGAACCTGTTGGAAAGCTTTTCGATCCTCAATGCGCTGGAGCAGATGCGCGCGCAGTCGACGCACATCGCCTTCGTGATCAACGAGTTTGGGGATTTTGCCGGGATCCTGACCATGACCGATATTCTCGAGTCGATTGCCGGCGAATTGCCGGACGCCTCCGAGGTCGAGGGCCCGGACCTGACCGAAGAGGGCGGGGGCGTGGTGGTCAATGCGGCGATGAACCTGGATCACCTGCGCGAGCGGATCGGCTTCAAGGCGCGCCCGACAGAGGACTATCAAACCCTCGCCGGTCTGGTCATGAGCCTGCTTGATCGCCTGCCGGTAACGGGCGATCAGCTGCAGTGGGCGGGCTGGAACATCGAGGTGGTGCAAGTCCAGGAGCGTCGGGTTACCAAGGTCTTGCTGCGTCAGCAGTAAACCGCGGCGAACCGGAAAAACAAAAAGGCCTGCGCGATGCAGGCCTTTTCGTTCAACTCAGACGCGTTTACTGCGCCGCGACTTGCGGCGGAGTCTCGGGTTGGCGCGCCACTTTCTCCATGATTGCGAAGTCGCTCAACCCTTTCTGCGCATACGGGTCGCCGATCAGCCTCGGACGCGCCTTGAAGTCCAGGCTGACCAGGCTCTTGGTGGTGTCCAGCTCGTCAAAGCTCAGGCCGGCCAGTTGCGCCCAGGTGTGGATCAGGTTGGAGCTGGAGTAAGGACGGCTGTGAATGCTGTCGAAATTCCAGTCGTGGGTTTCACGCCACTTCGGTGAGGCGTAGGCAATGAACGGCACGGTGTACATGGGAATCGTCGGCTTCTTCTCGTTGCGTCCCAATGTGGCGTGACCCGCCGAATCGAACACGTCCTCGCCATGATCGGACAGGTACAGCAAGAAGCCATTGGGGTCAGCCTTGCCATATTCCTTGATCAGGCTCGAAACCACGAAATCGTTGTACAGCACCGCATTGTCGTAGCTGTTGTACAGCTCGAGTTTGCTGTCATCGATGGCCGCAGGCACGCCGTCACGGCCGGTGAATTTCTCGAACGACTGCGGATAACGGTACTGATAGGCCATGTGCGTGCCCAGCAGATGAACGACGATCAGCTTGCGCGGCGCGGCATCGCCCAGCGCCTTGGCGAAGGGTTCAAGCACGTCGCCGTCATACTGGCGCGCATTCTGGTTGCGGTTGTTGTTCAGGTAGACCTGCTCGTCGGCCTGCTCGGAGAAGGTCGTGAGCATGGTGTTGCGTTTGGTCATCGTCTGCTGGTTGGTGATCCAGAAGGTCTTGTAACCCGCCTGCTTCATCACGCTGACGATCGAAGGCGTCTTCAGGTACAGGTCGGGGTTTTCTTCGTCAGCGAACGTCAGCACCTGTTGCAAGGCTTCAATGGTGTAAGGCCGCGGCGTGATCACGTTGTCGAACACCTGCAACTGATCTTTCATGGCGTCCAGGTTGGGCGTGGTCTGGCGCGGATAGCCATACAGATGCATGCGCCCACGGTTGGTCGACTCGCCGATGACCAGCACCAGCGTGGTCGGCAGCCCGGCCTGTTGATCTTTCAGGTTCTTCAGCGGCGCGATGTTGCTGCTGCTGGTGAGCATGTCTTGCATGCTGTCCAGTTGTTGGGTGTAGCGGTGATAGGCGACGATCATCTGCCACGGCACGGCGGGCTCGACGCGTGATTCGAACGCCTCGAGGCCTTCGGCCGTGGTCTCATGGCGCGACATCTGTTTGGCCAGCGGGTAGCCGATGATCGCGACCAGCAGCGCGGTCGCCACGATCCACGCGCGACCGCGGGGCATGTACACCGGGCGCAGGCGGGTCCACAGGAAGATCGCGAACGCAGTATGGGCGATGAACGCCAGGACGATCCACCACGCGAAGTACTGCGTCATGTACTCGCCCGCTTCAGAGATGTTCGATTCGAACATGATGAAGATGACGCTCTGCGAGAATTCTTGCTGATAGATGAAGAAGTAACCCAGGCTGGCCATCGAGCAGGCCCAGAGGATCACGCCGATGACGGCCGCCATTACGCGGGTCTGTCTCGGGAACACCAGCATCGGCGCCAGCCAGATCGCGCTCAGCACGAATGCCTGGCGAAAGCCCGCGAAACCGGTGATGCCGGTCAGCTGAATGAGGAGTTGCGTGATCCCGGAGAAATACCAGAAGAATACGAACAGCCAGATCAGGCCAGTCCAGTCAAAACCTTTCGGAGCAGCGGCGCTCCGGTGCATCGTTGTCATGTGACGCTCCAGCTGTGAATCTCGAGCGGCAAGGTGCCGCGTCGCATCGTCTGATGGCGGCTAAGTGCCATCATCTGTTTTACAGTGGCGCGATTATGGTGCGGCGGACGTGAAAATTATGTCAGCTGTGTGTCAGTAGGGTGTCGAGTAGCTCAGGGAAGGGATTGTGCAAGGCGCGGGAACGTTACAGAGTGTGTCTGGTCGGACGAATGTCCAGAGGTCTGGATGGCGTTGGCGGGGAAAATGCTGGACTGGGCATGCATCGGCAAGCCAGCGGATCGGGCTTGCCTCAGGACGAACGTGGCAGGGAGAGTCAGGCTTGCAGGGCAGTGCCGCTGCTGACCAACTGAGCGTGTTGCAGCATCATGGTCAATTGGGTGACTTTCTTCTGCAGCTGATCGCGTTCTTCCTTGAGCTGGCGCAGCTCGTCACGACGGACAGTGACGTACAGAGTTTGTGGTGCGTTTGCCGGTAGTACTGTGCCCATTGCTCACCTCGCAAATGGCGGGATTCAACTTCGTAAGGTTCAAGCAGAGACGTTGCCTACCCGACTGTGTCCTTGCTTCCTACCTCTATCGGCGGGAATTCTGATTTCTTTTGCGCAAAAAAGGAACTTTTTTATTTTTAATTGTCGCGAACGTTTCTTGATCGCGAAAACCGGCGTCTTAAGGCAGTCTTGCAGACCTCTGCCTGGCGGTACATGAAACTATTTTCACCGGGAAACCTTCGTTTGCCTCCCCGGACTAACCCTATATGCGGCACTGGGCTATAAAATGAGGCACCCCTGTATTTGATTAAGGAGCACCTCTACATGCAACTCGGGATTGTTGGACTAGGCCGCATGGGCGGCAACATCGCACGTCGACTGATGCTCAATGGCCACACCACTGTGGTTTATGATCGCGATGAGCAGTCTCGCACCGTGCTCGCCAACGAAGGTTCGACGCCAGCCAATGACCTCAAGTCACTGGTCGCCGCACTGGAAAAACCTCGAGCCGTCTGGGTGATGTTGCCTGCTGGCGCTCCAACCGAAGACACCATCAACGTGCTGGCCGACCTGCTGGATGAGGACGATGTCATCATCGACGGCGGCAACACGTTCTATAAGGACGACGTCCGTCGCTCCATCGCGCTCAAGGAAAAAGGCCTGCATTACGTCGATGTCGGCACTTCGGGCGGCGTCTGGGGCCTGGAGCGTGGCTACTGCATGATGATCGGCGGCGAAACCGAGGTCGTCGATCGCCTTGATCCGCTGTTCAAGACTCTGGCACCGGGCATCGGCAACATCCCGCGCACCAAAGACCGCGCCAAGGATGCCGACCCTCGCGCCGAGCAGGGCTACATCCACGCCGGCCCGCCGGGCGCCGGCCACTTCGTCAAGATGATCCATAACGGTATCGAGTACGGGATGATGCAGGCCTTCGCCGAGGGCTTCGACATCCTCAAGACCAAGAACTCGGACAACCTGCCCGCCGAACAGCGTTTCGACCTGAACCTGGGTGATATCGCCGAAGTCTGGCGTCGCGGCAGCGTGGTGTCGTCCTGGCTGCTGGACCTGACCGCCGATGCACTGGCGACCGATCCTCAGCTTAATGCCTATTCCGGTTCCGTGGCCGATAGTGGTGAAGGCCGCTGGACCATCGAAGCGGCGATGGAGCAGGCCGTGCCGGTTCCGGTGCTGTCCACTTCGTTGTTCGCTCGCTTCCGTTCCCGTCAACAAAGCACGTACGGCGACAAGATGCTCTCCGCCATGCGTTTCGGATTTGGTGGTCATAAGGAACCAAAATAATGGGTTTATCCCGAAGCAAGCAGAAAGCCCCGGTCGCCCCGGCGACCACGCTGTTCCTGTTCGGCGCGCACGGTGATCTGGTCAAGCGACTGCTGATGCCGGCCCTCTACAACCTGTTCCGTGACGGACTGGTTGGCGAGGACTTGCACATCGTCGGCGTTGACCACAACACCGTCAGCGATGCCGACTTCGCCAGGAAGCTGGAAGACTTCATTCGCCAGGAGGCGGCCAACAAGGTCGCCCAGGGCGGGGAAGAGCCTCTGGATCCGGCGCTGTGGGGCAGTCTGGCCAAGCGCATCACCTACATCACAGGTGATTTTCTCGACGATGCGACCTACAGCGCCATCGACGACAAGATCAAAAGCACCGGCACGCGCAATGCCGTGTTCTACCTGGCGACCGCGCCGCGCTTCTTCAGTGAAGTGACCAAGCGTCTCGGCTCCTCGGGGCTGATGGTCGAGGGCGACGATCATTTCCGTCGCGTGGTGATCGAGAAACCGTTTGGTCATGACCTGCCCAGCGCCGTGGCGCTGAACAACTGCTTGCTGAAGGTCATGAGCGAGAAGCAGATCTATCGGATCGATCACTATCTGGGCAAGGAAACGGTACAGAACATTCTGGTCAGCCGTTTCTCCAATGGCCTGTTCGAATCGTTTTGGAACAACCATTACATCGACCATGTGCAGATCACCGCCGCTGAAACCGTCGGGGTCGAGACGCGCGGCAGTTTCTATGAAACCACCGGCGCGCTGCGGGACATGGTGCCCAATCACCTGTTCCAGTTGCTGGCGATGGTCGCCATGGAACCGCCGGCGGCTTTCGGAGCCGACGCCGTGCGCGGTGAAAAGGCCAAGGTCATCGGCGCGATCAGGCCGTGGTCGGAAATGGAAGCGCTGGCCAACTCGGTGCGTGGGCAGTACACCGAAAGCACGATCGGCGATAAGAGCGTGCCGGGTTACCGTGAAGAGGACCGCGTCGCGGCGGACAGCAATACGGAAACCTATGTCGCGCTCAAAGTCATGGTCGATAACTGGCGATGGGTCGGTGTGCCGTTTTATCTGCGCACCGGCAAGCGCATGAGCGTGCGCGACACCGAAATTGCGATCTGCTTCAAGCCTGCGCCTTATGCGCAGTTCCGGGACACCGACGTGGACCGCGTAGCGCCTAACTTCCTGAAGATCCAGATCCAGCCCGACGAAGGCATGTGGTTCGACCTGCAGGCGAAAAAGCCAGGGCCGACCCTGGACATGCAGACCATCGAGCTGGGCTTCGCGTACAAGGACTTCTTCGAGATGCAGCCATCGACCGGGTACGAAACCCTGATCTATGACTGCCTGACCGGCGATCAGACCCTGTTCCAGCGGGCCGACAATATCGAGAACGGCTGGCGTGCCGTGCAGCCCTTCATCGATGCCTGGGCCAAGGATCCGCAAGTGGAGTTCTACAAGGCCGGTGACGATGGCCCAGCGGCGGCGGATGAACTGCTGGCCCGCGATGGCCACAGCTGGCAACGTCTGGGATGAGTGAAGCCACGCAACCCCTCATCCGTTTCATGCTGTCCGACATCGATGGCACGTTGCTGCGACCCGATCACAGCCTGAGTCAGGCCAACATCGACGCGGTGCGCAAGCTGCAGGCAGCCGGGATTCATTTCTCGGTGGCCAGCAGTCGGCCGCCCCGCGCCATGCGTCAGCAGATCGAGGCACTGGGCATCGAAGTGCCGACCGTGGCCTTCAACGGCGCCAACATCATCAAGCCCGACGGCAGTTTGCTCAAGGCTCATCGCATCGACCCGAAAGCGGCGCGAACCAGCCTTGAGCTGTTTGCCGGCGAGAACGTGTCGGTGTGGGTGTTCGCCGACGACCAATGGCTGCTGCTCGACCCGCAAGGGGATTACGTCGAGCACGAGCGCAACACGCTGGGTTATGACTTCGTGCAGGTCGAGCATTTCGAGGATTACCTTGATCGCATCGACAAAATCGTCGCCGCCAGCAAGGACTTCGAACTGCTCAAGCGTCTTGAGGTCCAGCTCAATCCGCTGATTGCCGAGGCTGCAAGGGCGGCGCGCTCGCAGTCGTATTACCTGGACGTGACCGCGCTGGACGCCAATAAGGGGTCGGCGCTGGAAACACTGGCGCAGACGCTGGGCGTCGATCTGGCGCACACGGCGGCCATCGGTGACGCCGGCAACGACGTCGCGATGTTTCTGCGTGCCGGGCTGTCGATCGCGATGGGTCAGGCAGAAGTCGGCGTCAAGACGCAGGCCAACTACGTCACCGACAGCAACACGGAGGACGGCCTGGCGGCTGCCATCGAGCGTTACATCCTGCCGCGCTGACTGGCGCGGCACCTTCCTGCAGCCGTCCGGCCAGCCGATCGTCGCGTCTTCACGAGTGATCGTCAGCGTGCCGTGCGCCTGCGGGCTTCTCAGACACCAGGAGGAATTCTGTTCCCATGGCTGTATTGATCGAAGATTACGCGCTGCTCGGCAACTGCCGGACTGCCGCGCTAGTGGCCCGCGACGGGTCGCTGGACTGGTTGTGTTTCCCGCGTTTCGACGCCCCAGCCTGTTTTGCCGCGTTATTGGGTGACAGCGACAATGGCCGCTGGAAACTGGCGCCCACCGATGCAAAAAGCCAGTCGCGGCGGCGCTACCGTGACGGCACGCTGATCCTCGAAACCCTGTTCACCAGCGACACCGGCCAGGCGTTGCTCATCGATTTCATGCCGATGGAGGTCGACAGCAGCGTGGTGCGCATCGTCGTTGGGCTGCAGGGCCGGGTCGATTTCGCCATGGACCTGGCCATCCGTTTCGACTACGGCAGCACCGTGCCGTGGGTCGAGAAGCGCGATCCACACACCATGACTGCCGTCGCCGGACCTGACATGTTGGTGCTGCGCACGCCCGCCGAACTGCATCCGCTGGATCATCACACCGAAAGCCTGTTCACCGTTCAGGCCGGCCAGCGCCTTGGTTTTGCATTGTCCTGGCAGGCTTCCCACGAACCGGTGCGCGAAGCGTTCGACGTCGAGCGCGCGTTGCAGCAGACCGAGTCCTTCTGGCGGGCGTTTTCCGATCGCTGCCCGGACGTTGGTCCCTTGACCGAACAGGTCAAGCGCTCGTTGATCACGCTCAAAGCGATGACCTATGCGCCCACTGGCGGGATCGTCGCGGCGGTGACCACCTCGCTGCCGGAACAATTGGGCGGCGAGCGCAATTGGGATTACCGTTTCTGCTGGCTGCGCGATGCCACCATGACGCTGCTGGCGTTCATGAATCTGGGTTATTACGAAGAGGCCACCGCGTGGCGTAACTGGCTGTTGCGTTCGGTGGCCGGCAACCCCGAGCAAGTGCAGATCATGTACGGGCTGGGCGGCGAGCGGCGTCTGCCGGAATATCAGTTGCCGTGGCTGGCAGGGTACGAGCACTCACGGCCGGTGCGCGTTGGCAATGCCGCTGCCACCCAGATGCAGCTGGATGTCTATGGGGAAGTGGCGGATGCAATGACCCAGGCGCTGAAGAGCGGTTTGCCGCGTCTGCCGCGCAGCACGCAGATCCAGAAAGTGATCATGCCGTTTCTGGAAAAGGTCTGGCACCTGCCCGACGCCGGTATCTGGGAAATTCGCTCCGAGCCTCGGCACTTCACGCACTCGAAAGTCATGGCCTGGGTGTCGTTCGATCGTAACGCCGGCGTGCTGGCGCAAAGCGACAGTCAGGAAGAGCGCGAGCGCGGACGACATTATCGGCAGATCGCCGACCAGATTCATGCCGACGTTTGCGCCCACGGCTATGACGAGGCGCTGGGCAGCTTCGTGCAGACCTACGGCGGCAAGGAACTGGACGCCAGCCTGCTGCAGATCGCGCTGACCGGGTTTTTGCCGGTGGACGATCCGCGGGTGATGGGCACGGTCGCGCAGATCGAGCAATCGTTGATGCAGGACGGTTTGCTGCTGCGTTATGACAGTGAGCGCAGCACGGACGGCGTGTCCGGCAGCGAAGGAACATTTCTGGTGTGCTCGTTCTGGCTGGCCGACGTGTACGTGCTGCAGGGACGCGAGGAGGAGGCGAGCGCGCTGTTCGACCGCTTGTGCGGGTTGTGCAACGACGTGGGCCTGCTTGCCGAACAATACGACCCGCGTGCCGGGCGCATGCTGGGCAACTTCCCGCAGGCGTTCAGCCACATCGGCATCATCAATACGGCGCTGAACCTGCATCGCGTGGTCTGCCCGGTCAAGACGCGGGCGACTGCGAAGCTGCTGGCCAGTTGAGTCGACGCCGCCGACTTCGGCGTGCGCCTTCAGCGGGCCTTGCGGAAGGTGAAGTTGATGCGTTGCTCGCCCAGTTGCGGGTGCTCGGCCTGTCGGATGGGCATGACCCCGTGATAGCGCAGGCGATCTTCGCCGCCCCAGACCACCACATCGCCATGAAACAACGGCACGCGCTGCGTGCCGTCACTGCGGGCATGGCCGCCGAACAGGAACATCGCGGGAATGCCGAGCGACACTGACACCACCGGCCAGCCATGATCGCGCTCGTCCTTGTCCTGATGCAGTGACATCTTCGCGCCGGGTATGTAGCGGTTGATCAGGCAGGCATCTGGCTCGAATCCGGGAAAACCGCCGGCCTCGGCAGCCGCTCGTGCCAGCTCCCGGAAGACCTCCGGCATGTCCGGCCATGGCTGGCCGGTGGCTGGATCGACGGGGCTGTATTTATAGCCGCTGCGGTCGGTGGTCCAGCCATATTGCCCGCAACTGGTCAGTGCCACCGACATGGTGTAACCGCCGGGCGTGACCATGTGGCGAAAGGGCGCCTGGTTCAGAACGGCTTCCAGCGCTGGCAGCAGTCGCGCCATCAGCGGCAGGGCAAAACCACGCAACACCCATGACTGCGGACCGATCTGCTCCGTTGCTGGCGGCTGCGCAGCCTCATCGGCAAACAGGTCGAAAGTGGCGGGCGTCATCCCTTTGCGTTGTATCATCGCGGCGCTACCGGAATTACAGTGCTTTGCTGACCTTGACGTCGCTGATCACATCGTCGCTGCCGCTGTGCATTTTCTGCAGCGCGGCCAGGGCTTCGTCGGCGGAAGGGGATTGCAACAGGGCAAATTCGAAACGGCGCTCACCGTTGAGCTTGTAGCTGATGGCGTATTTGATCACGGGGGCAGGGCTATTCACGGTTGACTCCTTGGCGACAGCTTGACGGCGTGCGCGAGAACACAAGGTTTTCACGTGGGCCGGTGTTCAATGGGCGCATCAGCTCAGGCGCGAAGATGAGCGTCGGACGATCTTGATTGAATGGGTGAAAGTGGTTTTGCGACCACCGTGAGTGTCCATCTTGCGCCCGGCGGTATCGATGGTGATGTTCCAGAAGCCGGTGCTCGGCACGGCAATCTTGGCCGGAAAGCGATCGAATGCGCCGCCGTGGTAAGTGTGGCGTCCGCCGTTCTTGAAGCTGCGGAAATTCGCGTCGCTCATCAGGCGTATGTTGCAGAGCTGGGAGCACTCGATGACGACCATGTCGTCTTCGTTGAGGTGCTCGCGCTGGTGTACGAATTTCATGGGTGTCTCCGGAGACAGGGCATTCTCGAAAACGCGAAAAGATAGCACGGCACGCCTGGTCGTTGCTCGTCGTCGCGGTTTTTATTGCCGCGCCGCAGGGGAAAGGTCACAGGCGCCGGGATTTAATTCAAGCATGGCTTGTCGTAAGCACCTTTACTGGAGGGATTGTATGAAACTGGCGGTTGTTATTCTGGCTCTGGCGATGACAGGTTGTGCGACCGTCAACGACATCGAGCACACTCCCGCGACAATGAGCGTCATGTCGGGCAAGAGTCCCAAGGACTATGCATCCTGCTTCGTCGGACGCATCGCCGACAGCCGCAAACCTCCGCAGATCGAGCCCCGCCACGCCGGGTTGCGAGTGATCGTTCCGCAGAAGCTCATGAGCAGCGATCCGGCTGCGATCGTCGACATCGAACCGCGCTCCAGTGGCAGTTCGATCAAGCTGTTCGAGCGCATGGGCAATAATCCGTTGCGCCCCAAAGACGTGCAGCACGCAGTTACCGCCTGTATCTCGGGCGAATGAGGGAAGGGGGGCTTCTGAGGAGGCCAGCCCGTCGGCGCCTGCCTGCCGGGGCTGGCCAATGGCGTTACTTGCAGACCACCAGCACGCTGCGCGTCTTGTAGTTGCCGACGTCGACGCCCAGGGTTTTGTCGTCATCTTTGGGTTGCGGTGTGCCGTTCGTGCTGACGATGTTGTAGCCGGTACCGGCGCAGGATGCGTCGGCCTTCTCGTAGCACGCGGCCCATGACATCGCCTCGCCGGAGCAGTCGATGTTCAGGCCCTGCTGGCCGTTCTTGAGGTAAGTGTTTTGTGCGGTGGCACAGCCTGTCAGGCCCAGTACTGCAATGATGGACAAAATCTTGGTCATGTTCAGGTGCTTCACAATGAGGGGCCGAATAGCGGCAGCAATTGTCAGACTTGGGCGCGGTGCCATCGTTCCGGCATCATCGAAGAATTTTTAACCGGAAGGCTTTCTGGGGGTGTGCCGGGGCCGCCCCGTTGCGAGGCGGCCGGCAGCGGTCTCAGTTTTTCTTGTCCGCCCGGCGACGCGGCGCTGGCGTGTCCTGGAACACCGCCGCGACCTCGATGGCGCTGCTCTCGCTGGCGAACGGCCCGGCGACCGCCTCTTCATCGTGCCCCACCAGCCACCACTGGCCGTCCTGCAGTTTTTTGATCTGGTAACCGTTTACGCTTTTGACTTCCGACATCGATCCGTCTCGACAAGTGATTCAGCTGCTTATGATAAAGCGCGGCGGGTAAAGGGCAATCGCAGTTTTCCTGCACGCAGGCGTTAACGCGGCTACGCTCTCGTGGGTCACTGAATGGCCGTTGCGCTGAGAAGGATCACCACGCACGAGTGACCGGAGGGACTAAGAATAATCAGCGGGTCATGCGCCGCGCCTGTCTACGGGATCCGTTCGCCCAGGCTTGCCATCGTATTCTCGGGAATTGTGTGGAACTATCTGCGCAACTATTCCTCTACCATGGCAGCGAACGGCCAGTGGCGGCCATTGTAAGGTCATCGCCGCCTCATTAGACTGCGCCGCAACACCCCCAGCCTCATCAAGGACTCATATGATCAAGAAATGCTTGTTCCCTGCAGCCGGTTACGGCACTCGCTTCTTGCCAGCGACCAAAGCCATGCCCAAAGAGATGCTGGCAGTTGTCAACAAGCCACTGATCCAGTACGGCGTGGAAGAAGCACTTGCTGCGGGTTTGAATGAAATCTCCATCGTGACCGGTCGCGGTAAACGCGCCCTGGAAGACCACTTCGACATCAGCTACGAGCTCGAACACCAGATCAAGGGCACCGACAAAGAGAAATACCTGGTCGGTATCCGTCGCCTGATCGACGAATGCAGCTTCTCCTACACCCGTCAGACCGAAATGAAAGGCCTGGGCCACGCGATCCTTAGCGGTCGTCCGTTGATTGGTAACGAGGCGTTCGCCGTGGTGTTGGCGGATGACCTGTGCGTGAACCTGGATGGCGAAGGCGTTCTCGCGCAGATGGTCAAACTGCACAATCAATACAAGTGCTCGATCGTGGCGATTCAGGAAGTCGACCCGAACGAAACCAACAAGTACGGCGTCATTGCCGGTGAAGAAATCAAGCCCGGCCTGTTCCGCGTGACCGACATGGTCGAGAAGCCAAAGCCTGAAGATGCGCCGTCGAACCTGGCGATCATCGGTCGCTACATCCTGACCCCGGACATCTTCGAGAAGATCGAACAGACCGAGCCAGGCAAGGGCGGCGAGATCCAGATCACTGACGCCCTGATGAAGCAGGCCGCCGAAGGCAATGTGCTGGCCTACAAATTCAAAGGCAAGCGTTTCGACTGCGGTGGCGCCGAAGGCTACGTGGAAGCGACCAACTTCTGCTTCGAGCACTTCTACAAGACGGGTAAATCCACCCAGTAACACGACTGTGCCGGAAAATCTCTGGTAGCTGTATGTCAGATAAAGCCACCTTCGGGTGGCTTTGTCGTTTCTGTCCTACAGAACTTGCCGAGAGCGCTGGAGCGGTTATGCTAGCGGCCTGCCAAGGAGACAGAAATGACCTACGACTTCGACCTTTTCGTGATCGGCGCCGGTTCCGCAGGCGTCCGCGCCGCACGGTTTTCCGCCGGTTTTGGTGCACGCGTGGCGGTCGCCGAAAGCCGGTATCTGGGAGGCACCTGCGTCAACGTAGGCTGTGTGCCGAAGAAGTTGATGGTCTACGGCGCGCATTTTTCCGAAGAATTCGAACAAGCCAAAAGTTTTGGCTGGAGCAGCGGCGAAGCCGAATTCGACTGGCCGACGCTGATTGCCAACAAGAATCAGGAAATCAGCCGTCTCAACGGTGTTTACCGTGGCCTGCTCGATAACAGCGGCGTGACTTTGATGGAAGGGCATGCGCGTCTGCGCGGGCCGCACGAGGTCGAGGTCAACGGCCAGGTGCATACCGCCGAGCACATCATGATCGCCTCCGGCGGCTGGCCGCAGATTCCGGAGATCCCCGGCCGCGAGCACGCCATCACGTCCAATGAAGTGTTCTTCCTCAAGCAGATGCCCAAGCGTGTCGTCGTGGTCGGTGGCGGTTACATTGCCGTGGAGTTCGCCTCGATTTTCAATGGTCTCGGCGCCGAGGTGTCGCTGATGTACCGCGGCGAGCTGTTCCTGCGCGGCTTCGATGACAGCGTGCGCACGCACCTGCATCAGGAGCTGACCAAGCACCAGATGGACATCCGCTTCAACACACAGATCGAGCGCATCGAGAAGCTGGCCGACGGCACCCTCGAGCTGACGCTCAACGATGGCAGCTCGTTCAATACCGACTGCGTCTTCTATGCGACCGGGCGCCGTCCGATGCTCGACAATCTGGGCATGGACACGGTCAACGTCGCGCTCGACGACAAAGGCTTCATCAAGGTCAACGAGCACTATCAGACCAGCGAACCGTCGATCATCGCGGTGGGCGATATCATCGGCCGCGTGCAACTGACGCCCGTGGCGCTCGCCGAAGGAATGGCGGTCGCGCGACGGCTGTTCAAGCCTGAGCAGTACCGCGCCGTGGACTATCGGCACATTCCGACGGCGGTGTTCAGCCTGCCGAATATCGGCACGGTGGGTCTCACCGAAGCCGAGGCGATAAAAGCCGGGCATGATGTGCAGATTTTCGAGAGCCGCTTCCGCCCGATGAAGCTGTCCCTGACGGACAATCAGGAGCGCACGCTGATGAAGCTGGTGGTCGACGCCCAGTCCGATCGCGTGTTGGGTTGCCACATGGTCGGCCCGGATGCAGGAGAGATCGTCCAGAGTCTGGCGATTGCCCTCAAGGCTGGCGCCACCAAGCAGATTTTCGACGACACCATCGGCGTGCATCCGACAGCGGCAGAGGAATTTGTCACCATGCGTACCGCCACGCGCTGACACCGGGGCGGCATTCATGTAAAAGCGTCCGGCCCCATGGATTGGGGCGGGCGAGCTAACGTAATCAGGGACGGACCCACTTTTTGACCAGTACCAGCAAGAGCTTTGCGGCAGCCATGCCTTTGAATCCCGTTGGACCTGACGACCAGGCGTTCTCCAGAGCAGAAGCTCTGCACGAGAGTGAGCGGCAGTTTCGCAGCCTGGCCGATAACATGAGCCAGTTGGCCTGGATCGCCGATCCGGGCGGCAGGATCTATTGGTACAACCAGCGCTGGTACAGCTACACCGGCACCTCTCACGAGGCGATGATGGCGCTGGGCTGGCGCTCGTTGTATCACCCGGATCATCTGCAACGCGTGGAGTCCCGACTGCGCCGCTGCTTCGCCACGGGCTCGATCTGGGAAGACACCTTTCCGTTGCGTGGCAAGGACGGTCTGTACCGCTGGTTTCTCTCCCGCGCATTGCCCATTCGCGACGAAAGCGGCAACATCACCTACTGGCTCGGGACAAGCACCGACATCACCGCCCAGGTCAAGGCGGAGGACGCACTGCGCGAGCTGAACGAAAGCCTTGAACTGCGCGTGGCCGAGCGCACCCGCGAACTGGCGGACATCAACCAGCGGCTGCAGATCGAGATCAGCGAGCGCGCCCAGGCCGAAGAGGCGCTGCGCCACGCGCAGAAAATGGACGCGATCGGTCAGCTCACCGGCGGCATCGCCCACGACTTCAACAACATGCTCACCGGCGTGCTGGGCGCGCTGGATCTGATCCAGCGGCGCGTGGCGGCGGGGCGGGTGTCGGAGATCGATCGCTACATCGATGCGGCGATGAGTTCAGCCAACCGCGCTGCCTCCTTGACCCACCGGCTGCTCGCATTCGCCCGGCGCCAGTCGCTCAATCCGCGCCCGGTGGACGTCAATCGCATGGTCGTGTCCATGGAAGAGCTGTTGCGGCGCACCATTGGTGAAAGCATCGAGCTGGAGGTCGACCTCAACAGCGCCCTGCGTCTGACCAATACCGATGAGCACCAGCTGGAAAACGCGCTGCTGAACCTGGTGATCAACGCCCGCGATGCGATGCCCGACGGCGGACGCCTGCTGATTCAGACCGAGCTGGCCCATGTGGCTGTGCTGCATGATTCTCTGGCCCCCGGCGATTATGTGCGGCTGGGCGTGCAGGACACCGGCTGCGGCATGTCCGGGGAAGTCATCGCGCGGGCCTTCGATCCGTTCTTCACCACCAAACCGATCGGGCAGGGCACAGGACTTGGCCTGTCGATGGTCTACGGCTTCATCAACCAGACCGGGGGACAGGTTCTGATCGACAGCAGCGAGGGCCGCGGCACTCGGGTCGACCTGTACCTGCCGTGTCACTTCCAGCCTGTCGAGCGCCAGGCGGTGGTCGACGACAGCGTCGATCCGCCCCGTGCGGTCCAGGGCGAGCGCGTGCTGGTGGTCGAAGACGAGCCCGACGTCCGCATGCTCGTGGTCGATGTGCTGAGGGATCTGGGCTACACGGTCGAGGTGGCGTCCGACAGTCACACGGCGCTGCCCTTCATTCAGTCGCCGCAGCGCATCGATCTGTTGGTGACGGACGTCGGCCTGCCCGGGCTGAACGGCCGGCAACTGGCTGAGATCGCGCGTCAGCATCGGCCTGGTCTGCGCGTTCTGTTCATTACCGGATACGCGCCAAACGCCGAAATTCGTGGGGATTTCCTCGATGAAGGCATGGACATGCTCACCAAACCCTTTTCCATCGACGCGCTGGCGCAACGCGTCAGAAGCCTGATCGAACCGGCCGCGCAAGGGTGAGTTCGTTGGCCTGTCGATCGCAGATCCGGCATTGTCAGGTCATCGAACGCCCGTGCAGGGCAGCAGAAATCGATGACGTTGACGCTTCACTAATTTCTTCTATTAATAAAGCGCTTTTATAGTGAAAACCAATCGTCAGCATGAGCTTTGCCAATGAGCCCTCGTTGCCGATTGTGCGTAATATCCTTCTCATCGATTTCGCAACGCAAAATTCCACAACCCTAAGGAGTTCCACCCGATGCCTATCATCAACAGCCAAGTAAAACCGTTCAAAGCTACTGCGTACAAGAACGGCAACTTCGTAGAAGTGTCGGACGCCGACCTGAAAGGCAAATGGTCTGTGGTGTTCTTCTACCCGGCTGACTTCACCTTCGTTTGCCCAACCGAGCTGGAAGACCTGGCTGACAACTACGACGCTTTCCAGAAGCTGGGCGTTGAAATCTACAGCGTTTCCACCGACACCCACTTTGCCCACGCTGCCTGGCACAACACTTCGCCAGCCATCGGCAAAATCCAGTACACCATGATCGGCGACCCGACGCTGACCATCTCCCGCAACTTCGACGTGCTGATCGAAGAAGCTGGTCTGGCTGACCGCGGTACTTTCGTGATCAACCCAGAAGGTCAGATCAAAATCGTTGAACTGAACGACGGCGGCGTTGGCCGTGACGCTTCCGAGCTGCTGCGCAAAATCAAGGCTGCTCAGTACGTCGCTGCTCACCCAGGCGAAGTTTGCCCTGCCAAATGGCAAGAAGGCGAAGCGACCCTGGCTCCATCCCTGGATCTGGTCGGCAAGATCTAAGTCCCCATGACTCTCATGGCTGGACCGGGAGCGATGAGCTCTTGAGCACGTAAACCGCATCGCCCCCAAAAAACGCCCGGGCGGTCATCGCCCGGGCGTTGTTTTTTCCAGAATTCAAAGATGAAAAGGAAGCCGAATCATGTTGGACGCCAATCTTAAAGCTCAATTGAAATCGTACCTGGAGCGGATCACTCGCCCGATCGAGATCGTCGCGTCCCTCGATGACGGCGCGAAATCCCAGGAAATGCTGTCGCTGCTCAATGACATCGTCAGCAGCTCCAACAAGATCACCCTGGACACCAATGGAGCCGACGCTCGCACGCCGTCCTTCGCCCTGAACAGCCCGGGCCAGGACATCAAGCTGCGTTTCGCCGGTTTGCCAATGGGTCACGAATTCACTTCGCTGGTGCTGGCGCTGCTGCAAGTGGGCGGCTATCCCTCCAAAGCCAGCGAGGACACGATTGAACAGGCCCGTGCGCTGACCGGCGAGTTCAAGTTCGAGACGTACTTCTCGCTGACCTGCCAGAACTGCCCTGACGTGGTTCAGGCGTTGAACCTGCTGGCGGTGCTCAACCCGAACGTGCAACACGTGGCGATCGAAGGCGGCCTGTTCCAGCAGGAAGTGACTGACCGTCAGATCATGTCGGTGCCGAGCATTTACCTGAACGGCGAGCTGTTCGGTCAGGGCCGCATGGGCCTTGAGGAAATTCTCGCCAAGATCGACACCAGTGCGGGCGATCGTCAGGCCGAGAAACTCAACGCCAAGGAAGCCTTCGATGTCCTCGTCGTCGGCGGTGGCCCGGCCGGTTCGGCCGCAGCTATCTACGCGGCGCGTAAAGGCATTCGCACCGGTGTCGCGGCCGAGCGTTTCGGCGGTCAGGTGCTGGACACCATGGCGATCGAGAACTTCATCTCGGTTCAACACACCGAAGGCCCGAAACTGGCTGTCGCCCTTGAAGAACACGTCAAGGAATACGACGTCGACATCATGAATCTGCAGCGCGGCGATCAGTTGATCCCGGGCAAGGACGGCGAACTGCACCAGGTCAAATTCGCCAGCGGCGGCGTGCTCAAGGGCAAGACCGTGATTCTGGCGACCGGCGCGCGCTGGCGTGAAATGAACGTTCCCGGCGAGCAGCAATACCGCAACAAAGGCGTTGCCTATTGCCCTCACTGCGACGGCCCGCTGTTCAAAGGCAAGCGTGTTGCGGTCATCGGCGGCGGTAACTCGGGTGTCGAGGCTGCTATCGACCTGGCCGGTATCGTTTCCCACGTGACCTTGCTGGAGTTCGACAGCTCGCTGCGTGCCGACGCGGTCCTGCAGCGCAAACTGCACAGCCTGCCGAACGTGACAGTGCTGACCAGTGCCCTGACCAGCGAAGTGACCGGCGACGGTCAGAAAGTCAACGGCCTGCGTTACAAGAACCGCATCACCGGTGAAGAAATCAACGTCGAGCTGGAAGGTATCTTCGTGCAGATCGGTCTGCTGCCGAACACCGAATGGCTCAAAGGCACTATCGAGCTGACGCCACGCGGCGAAATCGTCATCGATCAGCGCGGCGAGACCTCGATCCCCGGCATCTTCGCGGCCGGTGACGTGACGACCGTGCCTTACAAGCAAATCGTGATCGCTGTGGGCGAGGGCGCCAAGGCGTCGCTGAGCGCTTTCGATCACCTGATCCGGACCAGCGCCCCGGCGTGATGTACACCTGAGTCAGCCTGTAAACGAAAAAACCTCATGAGCGATCATGAGGTTTTTTTGTTTTCAGGGCCTGAGCCCCGGTTGGGAGGTATTGATTCGTGAACGGGTTGTTCACGAAAGACTGCCTTCCACAAGTCCGATGCCGGTCCGGGTCTTTGAAGTAACCGGACCGGGCAGGGATTCGACCCTTACGCCCCGCCAACCGGCGTTGGTTGAATGATCTCCACCCAATAGCCGTCCGGGTCCTTGATGAAGGCCAGGCTTTTCATGCGGCCGTCGGTCAGGCGTTTCTGAAAGTCCACGCCCAGTGCTTCGAAGCGCGCGCAGGCGACGTGCACGTCCGGCACCGAAATGCAGATGTGGCCGAAGCCCCGTGGGTCGGTGTTGCCGTTGTGGTAGGCGAACGCCGCGTCCTTTTCGGTGCCGTGGTTGTGAGTGAGTTCAAGAATGCCCGGAATGCCTTTCATCCAGACCGTGCGCGCGGCGTCATCGGCCGGAATCTGCGCCTTGTCGACCAGCGCGAGGAAGTAAAGGCTGAATTCGGCTTCCGGGAAGTCACGCTTTTCCACCAGGCTGAAGCCCAGTACGCGGGTGTAGAAGTCCAGCGAGGCGGTGATGTCCTTGACCCGCAACATGGTGTGGTTGAACACGAATTGTGCAGTGGCGGCGTCCGGCTCAGCGGTGACGCCGGGGAAGGTGTTCAGCTCGTGCAGACTCATGAATGTCTCCGGTAGGTCCTGTAAATGTTGCCGAATGATACGGGTACGCGGCCCATGAGCCAAACCCGAATACGCACGCATTGGCGTCCCGGCCTTGTCGGCACCTGCCGGGTGGCTCACACTTTGTCATTCGACGTTCAGGTGCTGGTCATGATTGCCGCGTTTCGTTTGTTTCTACTTCCTGTCTTTTGTCTGCTCTGGGCATTGCCCGGCGGCGCCTGGGCCACGGATGCAATGATCGTCTGGCCAAGCGACTGGGAAGTCGAATCGCTGCCACCACCGGAGCAGAACCCTGATCATCCTTCGGTGCAGATGCGTCAGCGCGCCGTGAAGAACGACAGCAACGGTGATCCGGCGATGGTGGTGGAGCTGACCCAGACCCGCTTGCAGCCTGGCCATGAGGTCAATGTTCAGGGCGTGTTGCTGGCGATGCGCAAGGCGGTTCAGGTCAACTTCGCCCAGGGTGGTTTTCAAAGCGTGTGCACGAAGATGAAGGACAGCACACTCAGCGCGGTGCCGGCCATGGAAACCACCTGCACCATCACCCAGAACGGCGTGCACGTGATGACCCAGACGCTGGTCGCTGCCGCCAGCAAGGACATGGCCTGGTCGCTGTCTTACGCGGGCTCGGCAGAGGGTTATTCCGCCAACAAGGATCAAGTGCTGCAGATCCGCGACAGCCTGCGTCTGGGCATCACGCCCTGAGTCCGTCGCGACTGAACGATATGCGTCAATTGCAGGGGCAAAAGCAACAGGCAAAAAGAAGCCCGCCGAAGCGGGCATGGGGCGCTAATCCTTTAGCAGCCTTTATCCTGTAGAAGAAGGTGTGAAAAATATGTGAAGAATCGCACCCTTCAGCGGATCGACAAATTCGCGCTCTCGCGAGCCGCGTCATTGATCAATAACACCGTATTCGCTTTGCAGTCAGAGATGCAGGCTGTGCTATTCCAACGCGATATAACAACGCGCTGGTTAATGCATCACGGATTCATCGCAGCGTTGTACGAAGTTGAACGGTTGAGTATTCCCAGGATCGTGCGTTGTGCGAAAAACATCCTGTCAACCGGCGCCGAATGTTTGAATAACGGCTCATATACAAACAGCCCCTTTGGCAGGGGCTGTCATGCGCTGCCGCAGGGGGCACCGGCAATCAATCAACGGCGCAACCAGGAATCGACGGCTTCGATGCCATATTGTTCTTTCCAGGCCTTCAGGCCACGGTGATTTCCACCTTTGGTCTCGATCAGCTCACCCGTGTGCGGGTTCTGATAGACCTTGACCACGCGAGCGCGGCGACGTTTCGGGCCTGCCGGGGCGGCGGCAGTCGCGGTCGGATTGGGGTCGAGGATGGCGATGATGTCACGCAGATTCTTGTCGTAGGAACTCATCAGAGCCTGAAGCTTCTGCTCGAATTCGATCTCCTTTTTCAGTCCGGCGTCGTTCTTCAGGCTTTCCAGCTGAGCAAGCTGTTCCTGAAGGGCTTTTTCTGCTGCGCGAAACTCGGCAAGTCTGGACAAATATAGTACTCCGGCGGTAATTGGCTGTTGTCAGCCCAATGCAAGCAACATAAACGCAAGTATCGGTCCAACGCTCATTGTGTGACTGCCCCGGATGTGACATCTCGACCGGTTGAAGAGTGACAGCGCAGGATCGGCGTCGCATCAACGGTGGGGTAGTTAAGTGGTACGGGCAAATAATGCACGTTTTTTTCCACTTGTAAAATAGCCGGAGGGTAATTGTTATATGAAACTTCCTCGGCGAGATATGCAGGTCTGACAAAAAACTGCGTATCAGGAGAAAGATGTTGTAAGTAATTTCTGAAACTATGCTGATATTGGAAACTATCGTGCCGCGTTTCTGCACGGCGAGTTGCGCACATTACAGCCCTTGTTGTAACACGGGATCGTCGGGGTTCTGCTGCTCCAGTTCGGCCAGCAGCACCTGAACCTTCTGCAGTTGACCGTTCTCCTTCCAGTAATGAATCAACAGGATCCGGGCGCGTCGGTTCGCCGGCTGGCGTTGCAGAATGTCCTCCAGCTGGCGCTGGGCGGGCTCCAGCTGCTGCAGGTCATGCAGTGCCACCGCCAGATCGTAGCGATATCCCGCATTCTCCGGTTCAAGTTCCACGGCTTTGGTCAATGCCAGCAGCGCGTATTCGCTTTGTTGGTGATGCAACAACCATTGCCCCAGCGCATGTTGCAATAAAGAAGATTGCGGGTGTCTGTCGAGCAGTCGCGCCAGCAATTGGCGAGAACGGTCGGCCTGGCCTTGCTGATCGAGCAACTGCACTTGCGCCAGGCCGATCTGAATCGTGTTCGGCTCAAGTTTTTGCCCCAGTTCCAGTGCGGCGAATGCCTTATCGGGTTGCCCATTGTTGACATACAGGCGCGACAGTTGAAGTTGACTCTGTCCGCTGGGCGGTTGTGAGATCAATGCACTTTCATATTCCTGAGCCGCTTCCTGAACCGCCCCGTAATACAGACCCAGATCGTCCGGCGTCAGTCCCAGCAGGGCACGGACCGCAGTGAAGCGCACGCCTTGATCGGGATCGTCGAGCAGCGGGCCGATCAGCAGACTGCGCTGTGCCTCGGGCAGCATGCTCACTACGGTTTCGATCGCCGTCTGGCGGATCAGTGGAGCAGGGCTCTTGAGGTCGGCGCGCAGGATTTTCAGCGCCTGAGTGCTGGGGTAATTGACCAGTTCGACGAGCAGGCCGGCGCGACGAATGTCCGACAGATCCGTGCGACTGAATTGCTGATACAGCACGCGAGCAGCACCGGCCTTTCCTGCATGGGCCAGTTCGAGGGCTTCGGCATAACTGTGATTGACCACCGGCGCTGCGGGCGGCGCGTGCCAGCTGCGAACCAGCAACGCCGCGCCGATCAGCAACAGCAGCACCGCGAGCGCGATGACGGCCTGTACGCGGCGGCGAGTTCTCAGTTGAGCGGGCGTGCGCTGCGAAGACGCTTTTGACATACCGATTTCCGTTTTTGCGTGGTCAGCAGCTTCGGGGAGTGATGGCCGAGTGTCAAACGCCGCAGGGCGAAATCTTGACTCGCACGCGGGCCTGTATCCGCCCTTGCGCCACTTGCCGGCCAAAAAAAAGCCCCGGACCATGTGAGCCCGAGGCCTGTGGGGCGACCGGTAAGTCGCCCCACGTGCTGTCGATGAATCAGGCGTTAGGCTGCCAGCCGCCACCGAGCGCTTTGTAGATGGCAACGATGCCACGGTACAGATCGATCTCGGCCAGCGCCTGACTGTCCTCGGCTGCCAGCCGTTCACGCTCGGCGTCAAGCAGCACGAGGAAATCAGCCGTGCCTTCCTTGTACTGGATGCTCGCCAGATTGGCCGCCGCGCGACTCGATTCGCTCTGGCGCACCAGCGACACCAGACGCTGCTGGCGCTTGTCATAGTCGCTGAACGCGTTTTCGGTTTCTTCCAGCGCCAGCAGCACTTGCTGTTCGTAGTTGGCCAGCGCGCCTTCAGCGTCGGCGTTGGCGCCTCGGATGCGCGCCTTCACGCTGCCCAGGTCAAACGCCGCCCAGGTGATGCTCGGGCCAAGGCCCCAGGCTTGCGCTGCGCTCGAACCGATTTGCGAACCCCGGCTGGCGGTGAAGCCCAGGAAGCCGCTCAGGCTGACACGGGGGAACAGGTCAGCGGTCTGCACGCCAATCCGCGCGGTCTGCGCCGCCAGTTGCCGTTCGGCGCTGAGCACGTCGGGACGGTTTTCCAGCAGCTTCGTCGGGTCGCCGATCGGCAGCGCCTTGGAGATCGCCGGCAGCTTGGCCGGAGCCAGGCTGACGCTCATGGCGTCCGCACGCTCGCCCAGCAGCGTGGCGATGCGATTGCGCTCGCGCACCTGCTCGGCCTGCAGTTGTGGAATGCTGGCCTCGACCGCCGCCAAACGCGCGTCGGCGCGCACCACGTCGATTTCGTTGCCCACGCCTTCGTCACGCAACTGCACCGTGACGCTGCGCGAATCCTGCTGGTTCTTCAGGTTGTCGCGGGCGATGTGCTCGCGCAATTGCGCGCCGCGCAGTTGACCGTAGGCGTCCACCAGCTCGGCGATCATCGTGACCTGCAGCTGATAGAGGTTGGCCTCGGCCACCTGCTGATCGGCTTCGCTGGCTTCCAGTTCGCGCTGGATGCGGCCGAACAGGTCGATCTCCCAGGCCATGTCCAGGCCCAGGTCGTAGCGTTCCTGATTGATCCGGTGTTCGGTTTGACCGGGCACCTGGCTGCGACCGATCTCGCTGCTGGCGCGGCTGGTGACGACCGGCATCGCGTCGTTGCTGATGTCGTCACGGATGGCACGGGCCGCTTTCAGGCGGGCGAACGCCACGCGCAATTCGCGGTTGCCTTGCAGCGACTGGGCGACCAGCGCGTTCAGCGTCGGGTCGTCGAACTGCTGCCACCAGATGGTTTCAACGCGACTGCGGTCATAGGTGCTCTGCGTGGCGGCCTGAATGTTGGCCGCCGCAGTGTCGGGCTTTTTGTAGTCAGGGCCGACGGCGCACGCCGCCAGCGCCAGGACCAGCAGGCTCGGCAGGAAGAGTTTTGCAGCCTTCATCAATGAGCCTCCGGAGCGATAGTCTGAACGCGTTGAGCCTTGGCTGCCTTGCGCGCCTCTTTGCGTCCAACGTAATTACGAATCAGCACATAGAACACGGGGGTCAGCAGCAGACCGAAGAAGGTCACGCCGAGCATCCCGGAGAACACCGCCACACCCATGGCGTGACGCATCTCGGCACCGGCGCCGCTGGAGATCACCAGGGGCACCACACCCATGATGAACGCGAAGGAGGTCATCAGGATCGGCCGCAGACGCAGGCGGCAGGCTTCCAGAACAGCCTCCAGCGGGGTCTTGCCTTTTTCCTGCTCATCCTTGGCGAACTCGACGATGAGGATCGCGTTCTTGCACGCCAGGCCCACCAGTACGATCAGGCCGATCTGGGTAAAGATGTTGTTGTCGCTGCCCGCGATGATCACACCGGCGATGGCGGACAGCAGCGTCATGGGCACGATCAGGATCACCGCCAGTGGCAGGCTCCAGCTTTCATACAGCGCCGCCAGTACCAGGAACGCCAGCAATACGCAGAGCGGGAAGACCAGCAATGCCGTGTTGCCCGAGAGGATCTGTTGATAGGTCAGGTCAGTCCACTCGTAGGTCATGCCGTTGGGCAGTTCCTGCTTGAGCAGTTTTTCCATCGCCGCCTGCGCCTGACCCGAACTGAAGCCCGGACCTGCTGCGCCGTTGATCTCGGCAGTGATAAAGCCGTTGTAGTGCATGACGCGGTCAGGGCCGGAGGTGTTGGTGACCTTGAGCAGCGTCGCCAGCGGAATCATCTCGCCCAGGTTGTTGCGCACCTTCAACTGACCGATCTGCTCTGCGTCCTGACGGAACTGCTGTTCAGCCTGAACGTTGACCTGATAGGTCCGGCCGAAGCGGTTGAAGTCGTTGGCGTACAGCGAACCCAGATAGACCTGCAGGGTGTCGAAGATGTCGCTGATTGCCACGCCGTGAGTCTTGGCCTTCTCGCGGTCGATGGCGGCATCGACCTGTGGCACGTTCACGGTGTAACTGGTGAACAGTGCAGCCAGTTCCGGCACGCTGCGGCTCTTGCCGATGACGTTCATCGTTTCTTTGTACAGCTCGTCATAACCCAGGTTGCCGCGGTCTTCGATCTGCAGGCGGAAACCACCGATGGTGCCCAGCCCCTGAACCGGCGGCGGCGGGAAGATCGCCATGTAGGCTTCCTGAATCCCGGCGTATTTGCCGTTCAGCTCACCGGCGATGGCACCCGCCGATTCACTGGCCAGTTTACGGTCCTCGAACGGCTTGAGGGTCACGAAGACGATGCCGGAGTTCGGGCTGTTGGTGAAGCCGTTGATCGACAGGCCCGGGAACGCCACCGCGCTCTCGACACCCGGTTGCTTGAGCGCGATGTCGGACATGCGCTTGATGACGTCTTCGGTGCGATCAAGACTCGCCGCATCCGGCAGTTGCGCGAAGGCCACCAGGTACTGTTTGTCCTGCTGCGGCACGAAGCCGGTCGGCGTGGTCGAGAAGCCCAGCCAGGTCATGACGATCAGGCCCGCGTAGACCACCAGCGCGACGCCACTGACACGAATCACCCGGCCGACCGCGCCAACGTAGCCGTTACTGGCTTTGACGAAGAAGCGGTTGAACGGACGGAACAGCCAGCCGCCGAGCAATTTGTCGAGGAATCGCGAGAAGCCATCCTTCGGCGCATCGTGAGCGCGCAGCAGCACCGCTGCCAGTGCAGGCGACAGGGTCAGCGAGTTGAACGCAGAGATCACCGTAGAGATCGCGATGGTCAGGGCGAACTGTTTATAGAACTGTCCCGTCAGGCCGGAAATGAACGCCGCCGGCACGAACACCGCACACAGCACCAGCGCCGTCGCGATGATCGGGCCGGTCACCTCGCGCATGGCGATCTGCGTGGCTTCCATCGGCTGATGACCCAGTTCGATGTTGCGCTCCACGTTCTCCACCACCACGATCGCATCGTCCACGACGATACCGATCGCCAGTACCAGACCGAACAGCGAGAGCGCGTTGAGTGAGAAGCCGAACAGGTGCATGACCGCGAAGGTACCGATCAGCGACACCGGCACGGCGGCCAGCGGGATGATCGACGCACGCCAGGTCTGCAGGAACAGGATCACCACCAGCACCACCAGGATCAGCGCTTCGAACAGGGTGTGAACCACCGCCTCGATCGAGCCGCGCACGAAGATGGTCGGGTCATAGACGATGCTGTAGTCCATGCCTTGCGGGAAGTCTTTCTTCAGCAACTCCATTTCGCTGCGCACTTCGTTGGAAATGTCGATCGCGTTGGAGCCAGGACGCTGGAAGATCGGGATCGCGACGGCCGGCTGATTATTGAGCAGCGAGCGCAGTGCGTACTGGCTTGAACCCAGTTCGACGCGGGCGATGTCTCGTACGCGAGTGATCTCGCCGTTCTCGCCAGCGCGGACGATGATGTTCTCGAACTCTTCCTCGGAAACCAGACGGCCCTGGGTGTTGATCGACATCTGGAAGCTGGTCGCGCTCGGGGAGGGCGGTGCGCCCAGTTGACCGGCTGCTACCTGACGGTTCTGCTCACGAATCGCGTTGACCACATCGGTCGCGGTGATGTTGCGCGAGGCGGTCTTGTTCGGGTCCAGCCAGACGCGCAGCGAGTAGTCACCCATACCGAACAGCTGCACGTCGCCGACACCGTTCAGGCGAGCCAGCTCGTCCTTGATGTTCAGCACCGCGTAGTTGGACAGGTAGAGCATGTCGTAACGCTGATCCGGCGAGGTCAGGTGGACCACCATCGTCAGGTCCGGAGACGCCTTGTCGACCGTGATACCGATGCGCGTCACTTCTTCCGGCAGCTTCGGTTCGGTCCGCGTCACGCGGTTCTGCACCTGCACTTGTGCGGTGTCCAGATTGGTCCCCAGCGCGAAGGTGATGGTCAGGGTGAGTTTGCCGTCAGCCGTTGCCTGCGAGGACATGTAGAGCATGTTCTCGACACCGGTGATGGCCTGTTCCAGTGGCGCGGCCACGGTTTCGCCGATCACTTTCGGGTTGGCGCCGGGGAAGTTGGCGCGCACGACCACGGTCGGCGGCACGACTTCCGGGTATTCGCTGATCGGTAGCTGAAACAGCGAGATGGCGCCCGCGATCAGGATCAGCAGCGACAGCACTGCCGCGAAGATCGGTCGCGTGATAAAGAATTTGGAAAAATTCATCGAGTGAGTCCCTTAACCGCGTGGCGAAGCGGCAGCGGCAACCTTGGCGTCCAGTTTCTTCTGGGCCTGAGGTTGGTTGCTGGCTTCAAGTGCTTGGCGTTGTTGTTGCAGCGCGGCGAGCGTTTCAGGGCTGGCCATCGGGGTGTCCTGCGGGTCGATCGGCGATCCCGGACGAACACGTTGCAGGCCGCTGACGACAATGCGGTCGTCCTTGGCCAGACCGCTGCGCACGATGCGCAGGCCTTCAAGCTTCGGCCCCAGGTCAACGCTGCGGTAAACCGCCTTGTTGTCCTTGTCGACCACCAGCACGAATTTCTTGCCCAGGTCGGTGCCGACGGCTTCGTCCTTGATCAGGGTGGCGGAATAGGTGCCGCTGCCGACCAGTTTCAGACGTGCATAAAGGCCCGGGGTGTAATCGCCCTTGCTGTTGTCGAATACGGCGCGGCCACGAATGGTACCGGTGCGCGGGTTGACCTGGTTGTCGACGAAGTTCATCTGACCCAGGTGCGGGTTCTCGGCCTCGTTGGACAGGCCCATGTACACCGGCGTGGTCGCGCCGCGTTTGCCGTCGCGGGCCAGTTGGTTGTACTTGAGGAACACGCGCTCGTCGGCGTCGAAGTAGGCATAGACCTTGTCGGTGGACACCACGCTTGTGAGGATCGACTGGTCGGCGGTGACGATGTTGCCGGCGGTGATTTCGGCGCGGCTGACACGGCCGGTGATCGGCGCGGCGACGCGGGTAAAGCTCAGGTTCAGGCGGGCCAGATCCAGTTGTGCCTGGATCGCGGCGACCGCAGCCTTGGATTCCTGCGCGGTGGTGGTACGCGAATCGGCGAGTTCGGCGGAGATCGCGTTGTTGGTGCGCAGGCGCTCGCCACGCTGGGCTTCGTTATTGCTGCGTACCGACGCTGCCTTGGCCTGTTGCAGTTGGGCTTCGAGGCGATGCACTTCGGCTTCGAACGGGCGCGGGTCAATCTGGAACAACAGATCGCCTTTCTTCACCAGCTCGCCGTCGGTGAACGCGACCGAATCGATCTGACCGGAGACACGTGGACGCACCTGTACGGTTTCCGGCGCTTCCAGGCGCGCGGTGACCTCATCCCATTCGTTGACCGGTTGCTCCAGAACCTTGGCCACGTTGACCTTGGCCGCAGCCGGTGCCTGCGCGGCCGATTCCGGGCCTTTTCCGCACGCACTGATCACCACCAGTGCCAGCGCGGCAAGGGGATAGCGCAAAGGAGTAAGTGACTGAACCATGGGAAAATCCGCCGATGTTATTGAGATGGGCGGATTCTGTTCTCGAGGGGTTTATTGCACGAATCGAATACGACGAAGGTAAATATCAGTCTGAATGATATTGACCTGCGCAAAGGCTCTAGACGAGGCTGTCCGGAAGTCGATAACGCTTTTGGTTGCTCCCACTTGTGCGCTGATTCGCACCGGGGATTCGAGTGATTGCGAATGGGCCAGGTTGCTGATCAGTCGTCAGGCAAGTGCAGCTGCACTTCCATGGCGTCATGAAGGAGTCTGACGACCTCGATCACGTCGTCGCTTGCCACACGATAGAACACGATATGGCGTGGGCTTTTGACCATTCCATGGGTTTGCTTGGCCTGCTGGCGTGAATAGATGAGGTGATAGCTGCGAAGGCCCGGTGCAAGCTCATCGCGGTCGTGGCTGCCAATGCGATCAGGCGTGTCGGCAAGCGCTTGCAACGCCGCGAGGATCAGCGCCTGGTAACGCTGGCGCGCTTGGTCGCCGAATTGCGTTTGGGAGAGCCTGAGGATGTCGACAATGTCGGCGCGCGCCGGGTTGGAAATCCGATACTGCGGCATGCTCAGTGTTTCTCTTTCGCGGGGAGGGTTGCCTCCAGGCTCAAGCCCTCGAGGTAGTGCTCCAGATCCCCTGCGTTCACCTGCGTAAAGCGCCCATGCTCAAGATCCATGATACCGATCGAGGTCGCCTGACGCAGTGCCTCGATTTTGGCGGTGTCCTCGGCGACGCGCTGCTCCAACAAACGTAACCCTTCTCGCATCACCTCGCTGGCATTCTGATAACGGCCGGACTGCACCAGATCATGGATGACCTGTTCCTGGTGAGGGGTGAGCACAACATTTCGCGTCGCCATAGATAGCTCCAGTTCTATCAACCAAGTCCTGTTTATCGTTGGCATATTATGCCATTTTGGTCAGGAAGACAGCTCTGGGGCCGACAACCGGCGATTGGGTGATGGCTGACTGGCGCCAACTGCTAAACAGCCTGCAAGGAGAACCTAGAGGCTGTCCGGGTCACCAAAGAACATTTTGACTGGGCTCTAGCTCGGTAATTGTAGCCTGAAACAAACGAATTGTGCCCCCAGTTTTGCCCCCCATCAACATGGGGTGCGCGAGCGATCGCGAATGGCGATCTCCGACGGACTGAAGTGTGGCAGTGGCTTGTATTCAGTGCGCCTCGGTATGCTGGATGAGCAACCAGTATCTGGTAAGTCCTAGGTCGATCGGAAGAGGATATGAGTAATGAGTCGATATCCTAAAACGGAGTTGTCGAGTCTGTGTCCTCAACAGATATCCTGACATTGACTCGCGAGATACTCGTGCTCTGCGTGATTTGCCAGTAGGCATCGATCCCTGTCTCCATCGACAGTTGGAGCGTAATGCTGGGTGCCCGGTCACGGAAAACGCCTAAGAAGCGGTTCTCCAGTATTGAAGTGGTGCTCAAAGTTGAAATCATCTTTCTGGTCTTGGGTCTCGATAGGCTGGTTGGACCCAGAACCTTCCTCTTCAATTGGCCGCCAGGTGGGCTGCCAACGAGGGCACTCAGGTTGAGATGCAGAGGGAGCGCCTTACCTGAATTTGCAATTGATCGTGACAAAGATGAATTTTGAATATCGTGTCGAGATTGTTGGGTGTAAGCGCAACGAATCAGGCCTTGCCTTGCTTAGCTAACTGCCTGATCCCTAGTGCTAGTCAAAGATTTTATCTTGTGGTTTCCTTAGGGCTTGCAGTGGTGATCTCGTCTAGCTCAATTAGTCTGTTACTCGGGACGGTTAGCTCGGTAACTGATGTCCATTTTTCATTTTCTACCAGTTTGGCAAGTGTGAATAGTTTATCCTCGAACCCGACGAAAACTCTACGTGCTTTTTCGTAAACCTCTACAAACAGATTTCGCTGAGTTTGGTCTGCCTCTGTTCTTGGTGCAGTTGGTTCGGTTCGAATTCCGGTGAGTATAATCATTAGCTCGTCAATCCTTCCTTTGTCAGTAAGGCCGGAAGTGTCAATGACACCGTTCTCATAAACGTCATTGACGTTCTCTTCTTTAAAGTTGGGGGTATTGTTCGCATACCATTCAATCTCAGCGAGTACTCCAGCGCATAGCACCATAATTCTACTCGTAAGATATTCTTCAACTGCTTGTGCTGAAACGAGTTTATTAGAGGGTTTTGGAAATACAGTTGCAGCACCTGCGGCCTTTCCGCGGTAGATGTCAACGCAAACGCCTCCGATCTTGAATCCTACCTCTCGAGCCATGAGCCAGTGTCCTAGCTCATGATGAATGACTCGCCTCACGTCTTGTTGCTCGCTCAGCTTTGGCAGTGCCATAAACAGTCCTTAATACATCGAATGTCGTTTTACAGTCAGGATTCTTCGGCTGTGACGGCTTTGAAACCGTGTACCTTTGGGGGCATATAGTTGCTCCGCCTGATCAAATCTCCTTTAAACCGGCGAAAGCATTTGCCAGGCCTACCAGCGCTGGGCGAGGGCAGGGCGAAGGTTCGACAAGGCAGGTGGCAGCTCCTGATGACAGACCATGCCGAGGTATGTCGCTGCCCGGGTGGCACCTACATACAGGAATCGCTCGAACAGAGTAGGTTTCGCTTCGACGAGCTCATCCAGCCCTATGAAGAACACGGCTTCGAATTCGAGCCCCTTGATGTGCTGGACATCAAACACCCGGATATCGGACTGGTTACCCAAAGACTGGCCATCGACACAAGGAACCGCGAGCAGACTCCTGCTCTCTAGTTTTTTGGTGAGCGCTTGGGCAACGAGTTTCACGTGCGCCTCGGATGCGACCAGGACGGCAATGGTAGGCACCGGCTCATTTTTGGAGCGGATCTGATCTTCGATCTCGAAGATCGTCTCGGCGACCCAGGTGACGACGTCTTCACCCCGGAGGTTTTCCCCTAGCACCGGCGGTACACCTTCGTGAGAGGAGTGCTCCGGCAGGCTGCCTACTGCTTCAGTGTCTCCATCCATGTGCTCGAGCAGTTTGATGGCAAAGCTGTTCAATAGACGACTCTGCCGATACACCGTGTTGATTCGCTGAGGATTGAGGCGAGGGGAAATCCACTCAAGCTGATCGAGGTGTTTGAGGCCAACCCCTGTGATCCGTTGGTTGAAATCTCCGCAGGCGAAGAACGATTCAATAGCAGGGTCAGTCAGGCTCTCCATGCAAGCAAGCTGGAGGAGCGAGAAGTCCGTGGCTTCGTCTACTAGGACTTGCTGCAGGAATTGGCTCGAGATCCTGGCAAGCTCGGTGAAGCGAGGTTCGTTTATGTGCCGCTTCACAAAATCCTGACGGATAAGTTCGCGAGCGGATCGAAGCATGAGGAGAAGAATGGCGTCGAGCTCTGTCTCATCAACGTGGGAAGCGTGCTCTGGCCGCTCATAGCGGTACCGATCAAGCGTTACGCTGTCGCGACGGAACGCTCTGTAGCTTGCCGGGACATCAAGTATGTACCGTTTCCAGGCGTCCCTGAAGCGCCGCAGCGCGTTCTGGAAGCACATCTCTCGCCCAAGCATTGCAAGCCATTCATCTGAGGGGACTCGATCTCCAAGCCAGTCTCGTAATTGAGCTGCACGGCTTGTCTTACCTAGATTGCTGTTACGATAGCGAGTGCGCGCATAGGCCTGAAGGAACTTTCGGTAAGCCGCGAATGCTTTGAGCTCTGCGCTGTGCGACGGCGTAGCAATACCATCGTCAGCAGTATCGTCATCAAATTCGGCACCTTCCTCGTCCTCATCATCATTTTGGCCAAGGCTATCAAGGAAGGTGGCCATTTCTGCGAAGACGGCTTTGTTCCGGTTGTGAAGGAGGTTGCCTTGCTTCTTGATCAGATCGTCTGTGGTTGAGCGACTGGCTTTGAGCATAGGATCAATCCGCGTCTCGAGATTGTTCCACTCGGCATACGCGCTCAGCAATCCTTCTGGTCGAAGTCCATCTGACATTGCAAACAGCTTGTGCACCACTGCGTCTACTAGGTTCGGGGCAGAATCCCGCAGTAAAATTCCTCCTTCCTTCAGAGAGGAGAGGAGGCGGCTTTGGTGTAGAGCTTTAAAATCGGCAAACCACTGGCGCGGATCATCGTTGATGTCCACCGGGGCGAATTGATGATCTTCCTTGAGAATGCATGTGCCACTGTTGCCCGTCTTGAGGATGCCAAATGTAGACCTTGCCAGTTCATGTCGGCGCTTGCTCCAGGTCTTGATATGCTCGTCCGAAGCCGGCACGTTCTCACGGCTGAAGGCCTCTTTGACGTAATGCTTTAAGAGGTCTGACGGTGTGAACATCATCCAGCGTGAGCGCTTAGACTGGGGGCCCAGCAAGAGGCGCTCGTCCTGGCTAAGCGCCTCCCAGTCGAGCTTCTGGCCGAGACGTTTAATCAGGGTGGTTGTTTTGCCTGTCCCCGGTGGGCCAAGGATGATTAGCTGGTGGTCTACTGAAAGGCGGAAAATTTCGTCCTGAAATTTGTCAAGAATCGCTTGGTCTCGAAGAGCCATAGCGTTTCGGATCTCGTGACGCACACCTTCGCGGATCTTCTCAGTTTCGGACGTGCCGGCGAGCATGGCAAAAAACGAATTGCTGTCGTCGGGCTGTATAACCTTGCGAAGAGATGGGATCGTCTGAGGTGCTGAGCTTTCTTGGCGCCAAATGCTGTCAATTGAGTCCCAGAGCTCAGCGCTTTTCTGAGGTTTTAACTCGAGTTTGTCCAAGACCCGGTAGCTGACTTTTTTACCCGCGATCTCTACATCAACGTCCTCACCTGCGCCGTGGGCAGCCAAGCGACCGAACGGAGAGCGGTAACCGGCTAGCTTGCCGTTATTAAGGACGAATCCTCCTGTGGTGCGGCAGATGTAGTAGGTCTCAACCTGGCCTTTCTCGTTTTCCACCACGATCCGCGAGACAGCTGGCTCTCGGATGAGGCTAACCAGTGATTTGGTCACATCGTCAGAGATGGATGCGATCTGCTCAACGGCAGCGGCACCGGTGAAGGTATTTACAAATGCTAAGGCATCAGAGGCTTCGCGACTCCCCGATGTGAGCTGTTTAGAAGCAATTTGTTCGATCTGGTGAAACGAGTCTAAGGCGTGGTTGGCAAGATCCAACGCATCATTGGCACTCATTGAAGCACTCCCTGTTTCAAATGTTCATGACTTCGTCTGCCAGACATGCATGTGCGTAGATTCATGTACTCATGGCGATGTTCATCGGCTGCCCCAGATCCTAAATCCTGATGGCTTTTGTTGCTAGCAGATTGCTATGGATCTGGTATCGTCCGGGCATTGTTGCCTTTCGCGACTCGCCGGCACAGGAGACGCCAGCTTGGGAGCTCTGCAGAAATCGTCGCCCTTTCTATCTAGATTTGCGACGCCTAGAACAGGAGAGGACAGTATCCCGGGCTTCTATTCCCCGGAGCTCCAGATGTGGGCCGTTGAGGCTCCTGATGGAGTAGTTCCAATCATCGCTGACGGAGCGCTGAATGAGCTGATGACCAAGACCAAGGTCAACTCTGAGCAGGATGACGAGGCGTGCTGGCAGGTTGAGCTGTTGACCAAAACCTACCAGAGAGTCGAAAGCGATGACGACGATCCCAGTCCTTACCGAGTCCAACCAGCTGATTCAGGCTCCCCGCGTCGATTCGACTCGAGCAATCACCTGCTGCAGCTGGTAACCAAAACCGATGCGACGACTGAGCGCGATGATCAATGCAGTGCCAATCACATCCTGAAGCTGATCACCAAGACTAAGGTCGAGCTGGAGCGGGACGACAATGGTGATCCAACCTTTGGGCTAGATGCTCGTTACTACTCGGACTGAACTGGAAGCGCTTCATGTTGCTGCTAGTTACAAATTGTCGTGACATCACGATGGACTACGTGGTTGCTGAGCTCCGTCGACGTGGCCAGCCTTTTTTCCGGCTGAATACCGAACAGTTGCCCCAAGCGTTGTGCTCGATGGCAGGGTTTCCCCGGGACGCGTGGTCTATTTCGCTAGACGGGGTAGTAGTCCGCGGGGCAGCGATAACAGCAGCTTATTTCCGTAGGCCGGGAGCTCCAGTTGTACCGGACACGGCAACGGATCCTGGAGAGCGGGCCTACATCGAAGCGGAGTGGAGTAGCTTCCTCAAAAGCCTTTACTCCCGTTTAGAAGGCCGGTGGCTGAACTCTCCCACCAAGATCTTCATGGCTGAGGACAAGCCGATGCAGCTCCTTCTCGCACAGGAGATCGGCTTCCATGTACCACAGGCATTTGTGACGAACGACATCTTATGCGCTAGGGCTATCTCTGCTCTTGGCCAGGCCATTGGAAAGCCTCTTCGACAAGCGGTGTTAGCAGGCGAAACGGAGCGAGTCATCTTCACCTCTCGACTCGCTGAGATTGAGGATGAACAGGCGGAAGCCATCAGGCTGACCCCCTTCATTGTGCAATCAGAGATCTTGAAGCAATACGATGTCCGAGTGACCGTCGTGGGCGGGCGGGTTTTTGCGACGGCGATCTGGTCACAAGATAACGAGGAAACGATAACTGACTGGCGCAAGGGCAGTCGTCCTGATCTTCGCCACGAAAAGATTGTTCTTGATCGACGCGTTGAACGTCAGTGCGTGAAGCTCGTCCAGCGCCTAGGCCTTCGTTACGGGGCAATCGATTTGGTTTGCGATCAATCGGGCAAATTGTGGTTCTTGGAGATAAACCCGAACGGGCAGTGGGCCTGGATCGAGAATCTCACGGGTTACCCAATCGCTGCTGCAATCGTAGACGAGCTGACGGTGAACGCCATTGCTCAAACTTAAAGACTGGATTCATTGGGTATGGCCGACCCTCATCCCGTTGTCGCCTGGTCAGCAGGCTGACGATGTGGAATGGAAGCAGGGCATTGCTGCGTCTGTTCAAGCGGGGGATTGGTCGACAGACAGCGACGTGGTGCTGGACGAGTCACGCCGTCTTTTCGATGCAGAGGTTGACCGCAGGAAGGGAGCTGACGCGAAAGCCGGTATCTACCTAGCCGCCATTACGGCGCTGATACCCGTCCTAGTCTCACTGCTGCCCACTCTGTGGAGCGACAAGTCGAGCAAATGGCTAGGCTGCATTGGTCTCGTCCTGTTCGGATTGGCAGTGGCCTTTTTGCTACGCGCAGGGGCGTGGGCATTCAGCACGTTGAAAGTCGCAGGGTTCGCTCAGCTTGGCCCAGGAGAGCTAGCCAATGCCTGGAAAGGAAGCTCGCCTAAAGCGGGCTTAGCCAAACAGCTCGCCCGCGCCGTTCTGCATAACTACTCGCTGGTCAACGAAAAAGTGACCGGCATCAAAATGACCCATGAGTATCTGCTTCGGGCCTTTTTGACCTTCACTATTCTCCTTGTGCTTCAGGTGATGTGGCCGTTTGGCGCGTGGGTAGTCGAGAAAAGCGCCAGGTTGATCGAGGCTCCCGTCCCAGCTCCATTGATCATGTGCTACTCGTGACGGTACGAATCCGAACGATCTATCCCTGAAGATGCTACGTATCCAGTACTTCTGAGATGTTTGAGCATGCATTTGAGGCGGTGCTATGGGCGGAGTCAAGAGAATGATGGAAGAGGACATGGAGCGAGGTTTCTCGCGAGTCGAGGACACGTTCGTGTGCTTACGCTGCGTCGAAGATGACGGCCTCAAAGCTTTCATCAAGGATAATTCGATGAGCGGAACCTGCAGCTATTGCGATGGAAGCCGACGCGTCGCTGACATGAATGACGTGATTGAGCACGTTTTCAATAGCCTCTCAATAGAGTGGGGCGAAGCTACGAATGAGGGGCTGGCTTACGAAACCCGTGAAGGAGGCTGGCAGGGCCGCGTATACGGTACTTGGGAGCTTCTTTACTACCACGGCCCCGAGTGTTCGGAAGAAGTGTTCGACACTATCGCCGGATCCATACACGACGTGGCGTGGTGCGAGAGAGATCCGTATTCGTTACCCATTGATCGAACGATGGTCTACGGATGGCAGAGCTTCAGTCATTTCATCATTCACACAGCACGATTCGTGTTTTACAAAGCTGTGAACACCTCATATGCGGCTGATCAGCACGATGAGATGAACCCGGTCGACATTCTTGAAATGCTGGGGAGCGTGGCGAAAAAGCTCGACCTAATTGATACAGTGCCTACAGGACAGTCGATCTTCCGCGTTCGCATCGTCGATCCTGAGGTTCACCTCAGCCGAGCTGGTGAGCTTGGGCCGCCACCAGCCGCGCATGCGAACATGCCGAACCGGATGAGCCCCGTGGGAATCCCTATGTTCTACGGGGCGTTCGATCAAGACACCGCCATTCGTGAAACCTACGATCCTGCTGAGGGAGCCCTTAAGAAGGCAGCCACCGGCGAGTTTTCGCCTATCAGGGATCTGCGGGTGGTTGATCTGTCCCGCTCGTTTTATGTGCCGAGCCTTTTCGATCCTGAACTGCAAACGCTAAGGCCATACTTCAGCTTCATGTGTAACTTCGTCGAGGATTTCACCAAACCGATCGAGCGCAGCGATCGAGCTCACGCGGACTATGTTCCAACCCAGGTGGTGACTGAGTATTTCAGGCACGTCTACCGTACCGATGACGATCATCAAATTGATGGGATCATCTACCCGAGCTCGAAGACTGGGAACAAGGCGATCGTTATTTTTGCTGATGCTTCAGGCTGTATCGACGCTGGCGATACGTCTAGTGATCGAACGCTGTTGCGGCTCGACAGAGCATTCGACATTGACCTGGCCGACTTCGCGGCAGGCGAAGATGACGATGAGATATTCTGATTATCTGCAGATGCATTGGAGAAGCAGGGCATCTGTTGAGTGGTTTAGGATTACCCCTGGGAATCGCCAGTCTTTATAAGCCTCAACGGAGAAGCAGGCACCTTGAGCATGAACTGGTTCTCGACCATCTGCCTGGTCAGTCCAGCCCCTGCGAGAACCCGGCTCCAAGTCGAAAAATCCAGGAGATCGATTGCTCGTTGCACAAGCAGGGGAGACTCCATTGGGATGAGCTCGTCGAACTCCTCGTGCTTAGTAAACCCTTTCCGAGCGAGATAAGTGAAGCCGCTCTTGGCTTGGTCAGCGGTGAGAAGATCCAAAGCCCGTGCACGATAAATCAGCGCCTTGAAACTGACCTTCCAGCGAAGCTTCAAGTCTTTCAGCGCTGGCCAGTTGAGATACTTACCTCGCATTGCTGGGAACTCAGCGGCGAAGCTAGCCCTTGGCATGAGTAAAGCGCTGGCGAACTGATTAGCTTGCTCTTCCGTTTCCCGGCAGCCGGTTTCCACCCCTTGATGCATCACAAGATGACCGAGCTCGTGGGCCAGATCGAAGCGCTGCCGTCCAGGGTTCACCTTTGAGGTATTCCGGACGATCAATGGACGTTTGTTGAACAATGAAAAGGCGTCAACGCGATCGTCCGCGTCCGCCAGGTTGACGACGAGCACCCCAATCTTTTCCGCAAGCTTGGTAACGCTCGAAAGTGGGCCCAAACCTATTCCTTGCTCTCTCCTAAAACGCTCGGCCACCTGTTCAATTTTTCCGGCACCGGTGACTGGCTCCTCGATGGCAAGGAAATCGACGGAAGGAAAAGCTACCTCCTTGTCCAGCTCATCAACGAGAAGCTCGAAGATCTCCACTTGGGCTGCAATTGTTTTCTTGAGCGTTTGGGTCGAGGCTCGCACGCTACGAAAGTGGCATTGTTCAAGCTCAACACCACTTTTGCGCGGAACGAAGAAGAAGCTCTCCTTGACGTTCAGGATTTCGCATAGCTGCTTCAACTGTCCAGGATTGGGAATTGAGTTGATCTCAAGCTTGTGTGCGTATTGTCTGGTCACGCCAAGGAGCTCGCCGATTTCAGCAAGGGATCGCCCCGAGGCGCACCTTGCAAGGCGGAGCTTGTCGGGTGAGAACTCATCACCCAGAGGCAGAAGGCCTGTTGTGTCATTCATCTTTCAAGTCAGCGTCTTTCGTTTCTTTCTGCGCAGCGTCCTTATCGCGACGAACTGGCAGAGAATCATCAATTTCAACAATAGGGGAAAGCTCGGTGACGCGGACAGAAACCAGAGGTTCGTAGTTATGTGTCCACTTGCTAACGACATTTCGGTTGGTGTCGAAGCCCAGGACAGACACGGTGAGAGTCGGGCCATCTGGATTTCGATCGCTGTCTACGTACAGCCGCCACGTTACGTTCCCGTCAGTAGCCGGCCCTAGAAGGCTGTCGTGGTAAAGCTCAACGACGTTCTTCTCCACTCGATAGCCTTTTTTGCGAGTGTCGGGATCATCCGTGACTACCTGCATCAAAACCCCATCAATGCTGACCGTGAAATCCAGGGTGTTGTTGACGAGCTTGAACCAAGGGAGGTCACCCTGGAGATGTAAACGCTTGAAGCGGCCATGAATGCGACCGTAAGGGAAGATCCCTCGAGTCCAGTTAGTGTCATCGTCAGTGGAGGTAGCCTCGAGCGCCTTGTAAGCAGCATCCAAGAGGTTGTTGCAGACGACATCAAGGTGAGCGCGGCTGAGCTTCGGCTCAAGCTCGCTTGGATGCTGGTAATCAGGCATGCATTTCTCCGAAAAGCGTGCAAATAATCTGTAGTGTCAACCGGGATTTTTGTGCATAATTCTGAGAATGTCAACCTCTGGCATAGTGGTCAGAGTGATCAGTAGCCATGCTAACAAGGCGTGCGCTTTGGCTGCTCAAACTCATGCGAGCTTGGCGAATCTTGGGGTGATTGGGGGTTTTATGAACGTTTTCATCAGCTCTGTCGTTCGAAATTTTGAGAGCTATCGTGCGGCAGCCAAGAAAGCTGTCACGCTGCTGGGGCATGTGCCAGTGATGTGCGAGGATTTTGGGGCGCGGCCTTATTCCTCTCAAGAAGCTTGCATGACTGAGGTCGAGCAGGCAGATGTGGTGGTGCTGGTGCTAGGTGCAGATTTCGGATTTAGAACTGTATCTGGGGAGTCAGTGACACAGCAAGAGTTCCGGCGCGCTCGTGTTGCAGACAAGCCCATCCTCGCGTTCCTGCACGATGTGGACGTGGAGGGGCCCCAGCAGGAGTTTCGCTGGGAAGTATCGGATTATGTCGACGGCCTTTTCCGCGCGACATTCGCCAATGAGCAGGAGCTCTCGGATGGTATCGTCCGGGCATTAAACCAGCTGAATACGAACCGAAGTGCAGTTAGTGAGGAGGAATTTGAGAAACAACTTCAGATTCGGAACGCCAACGGTCGGTGGGGTGGCCGAGACCACGAAACACGGATCGAGCTGGCCTTCCTCCCTCAGCCTGCTAGCCCTGGCAGTCTGCGTGCCATCCACGCGGAGCATGAATCGTATTTCTTGAAGTTTTGCCAAGCTGGACTCAGCACGGTCAAAGCCGGCTATGTGGACTTCGACAGGGATGAGCTTACTGGAATTGATGCTCCGGGCTTGATCTGGCGGCATCACGATCGTGGACTGTCCTGGTTGTCGATGACCTTGGCAAACCCAGTCCGCACGTCTAACCACTTTGACGGTTACTACATATCGCCAACACAAGTGAGACGCTTGGCAGAGGCTGCGCATGAGATTCTTTGCCAGGGCCGAGGAGGGTGGTTTCAACTGTCTCTCTATGGCGTTTCATACAAAGTATTTGCTGAGCCGCCTGCGGTTGCCACCAGCAGTTTCACTATGTCGCACCGGTCGGAGCAAGAGGTGGAGGAACGCCGGCTGCTCGTCCCAGCTACCCCTGCGGCTTATGGGCGATGGCTTGATGACGTGATGTTCAAGTTCAAGCGTAAACTGTCGTCATAGCCTGTCTTTGCGCCTGGCAGAGGGCTGCCAGGCGCGCCTCGCGTACTTAGCTGGAAGAAATATGAAGGATCATTCCGCTCTCAGCCACCTCTTCAAGTTTGAAGAAACGACCAGCCACCTTGAGGGCGGGGAAAACAACACAAGCGGCGTAGGGGTCACTGTATTGAGTGGATATTCCTTGGACGTCGAACACTATCTGGCCGGGTGGAAAGCCTAGGTTTTGGGCACGCATCAGGTTGTGAAGTGCTCCCTCCCTCTCTCCATTTGCCTCTGCAACCTCAATCACTTTCTGGCGGAGAGTGTCCACGTCCTCGTCAATCACTTCGGTGAAAAACTGCTGCCTGCGATGCCTTCCGAAGCCGAATCCTGCCGAGTTGGCAGAGCCAATACGATTGAGCGCGATGCATGCAACGGTAACCAGTTCCATACCACTTCCTTGGTTTGCCTACGGTACTCATTTCATAGATGAAAAATGGTTGGAACGCCAGGAAGCTCAAGAGGTTAAGCGGAACCTTCCAATTTCTTGGCTAGCCCGCCGAACTGCTGTGCGGGCTCCACGTACCTCAACGCCGATTTCAGATCGCTCCAACGTATGAATGATTGCTATTCAGTTAGTGCTTGTTGGTCGTTTGGATTTTCAATCTTCGGGGGTAGAAGGGCCCTTACGGGTTTTTGAAAACCGGCGTGATCATGGGGCGACGGTTGTCCTGCAAGCGATGCCTGTGTCAGCCACTGCGACATCAACCTAGCAAGCGCTCAGACTGTTCTAACGGCAATGAGCACTCTGCGTATTTGAGCTGAGGTGATCCGATAGCATTCAACGGCGATAGGGAACTGTCGCAGGCGATTTTTCGAGAAGAAGATTGTTGAGCCTTAGACTGGGGGCATCCCTTTCAAACCATCCAAAGCATGCCCTCAAATATGCCCCCAATGTAGCAATCCACTGAAAGTGAATGGATCTCCACGGTCTATGAAAAGGCGGAAATGATCAGCCAAACAGCCTGCCCAGCGAAGCCTAAAGACTCTCAGGGTCACCAAAAAACATCTGGATTCGCGAACGCAGCCATCGTTCCCCTGGATCGTTGTCCTGGGAACCGCGCCAGGCCATGTGCAGCTCGAACGTGCGCGACTCGATGGGCAGTTCTTCGGCCCGTACGCCGCCTGCGGCGGTGAGCACCGCGGCGGCGTAGTCCGGGACGGTGGCGACGATGTCAGTGCCGGCGATCAGTGTCGCCAGGCCGTTGAATTGCGGCACGGCAAGCACGACGTGGCGCTTGCGGCCGATCTTCTCCAGGTACTCGTCGATGAATCCGCCCAGGTCACCGGCAAACGACACCAGTGCGTGGGGACGCGCGCAGAAATCATCCAGCGTGATGGCGCCGGGCATGGAGTCGGCGCGCAGCAGTTTCGGTTTGCTGCGACGAAGCACCTTGCGTTTGGCGTTGGCGGGCAGGTCGTCGGTGTAGCTGACACCGATGGAGATTTCGCCGGAGGACAGCAGCGCCGGCATCAGGATGTAATTGGTCCGGCGCACCACCAGCACAATGCCCGGCGCCTCGGAACGCAGGCGCTTGAGGAGCGATGGCAGCAGTGCGAATTCGACCTCGTCGGACAGCCCGATACGGAACACCGCGGTGCTGGTGGCCGGGTCGAAATCGGCGGCGCGGCTCACGGCCGTGGAAATGGAATCCAGCGCGGGGGAGAGCAGGCCGAAAATTTCGACGGCCCGAGCGGTCGGCTCCATGCTGCGTCCGGTGCGCACGAACAAAGGATCGTCGAACAGTCCGCGCAGACGAGACAGCGCAGCACTGATGGCCGGCTGGCCGAGGAACAGCTTCTCAGCGGCACGCGTGACACTGCGTTCATGCATGAGGGTTTCGAACACGATGAGCAGGTTGAGGTCGACGCGACGCAGGTCGTTGCGGTTCATGACGGGGGTCTCGGGGACATGGGTCAATACGTGGGCGGCCAACAGGGGGCCAGCCAGGTGTTCGGCTCAGGTTCGGATATTAAGGGTAAACACCGATTGTCCGCATCGTTAAATTCATCTGCAAGCATACAAACGTGTTAGCCATCACGCCCGTCGATGATGACCGATGAAACCTTCCGCCATGCCCTGTGCCCAATTCATAAGCGCCTGATGGGCGACAGAGGCCTGCAGCCCCGGGCATTTTTCGCGCCACAGGCATGAGCGTTCATCCGGAAATGGCCCTTCGGGTTGCAATGTCCGGGCGAGCGAACAAGAATGTCCGCCTTGAAGACGTGAGCATTCGATGGTTATCTAATGACCGCCTTTCAGCAACAGAATCGATGACAGGCATGTCGACTATTAATAGCCACTGATAGTGTTACCGGCAGAGCCCGGATAGAGTTCATGGCATCAAGGTTCATAAGGCGAGGTTCGAAATGTCCCGCACGATCCGTTTTCATCAGTTTGGCCCGGCCGAGGTGCTCAAGGTAGAAGAGCTGCCCGTCGCGTTGCCGGCACCCGGTGAGGTGCAAGTACGCGTCCAGGCGATCGGCGTTACCTGGTACGACGTGCTGTGGCGACAAAATCTGGCTTCTTCCCAAGCACGGCTGCCTGCAGGTCTAGGCGCCGAAATGGCCGGCGTGGTGACTGCCGTCGGTGAAGGTGTTGCCGATCTGAAAGTCGGCGACAAGGTCGCAAGCTTCCCTTCGGCCGACCCTAACGTACACCCGGTGTATGGCGAGCTGATCGTCCTGCCACGCACCTCCGTCACCCGTTATCCGGACGTGCTGACGCCTAACGAAGCGGCCGTTCACTACACGCCGTTGCTGGTGGCGTACTTTGCGTTCGTCGAACTGGCCCGCGCCAAGCCTGGGCAGACTGCTCTGGTCACTGACGCCAGCCATTGCGCCGGCCCTGCGTTTCTGCAACTGGGCAAGGCGCTCGGGATCAAGGTCATTGCTGCGACCAAGACCGAGTCGTGCCGCGAGTATCTGTTGAAGATGGGCGCGGACAAGGTAGTGGTCACCGAAGAGCAGGACCTGCTCATGGCGATCAACAAATACACCGACAACCGTGGCGTCGACATCGTGCTCGATGGTCTGGGCGGTCCACAGATGTCGATGCTGGGTGATGTGTTGGCGCCCCGCGGCAGCCTGATTCTCTATGGCCTGCAAGGCGGCAACCAGACGCCATTCCCGGCGTGTGCGGCGTTCCAGAAGAACATCCAGTTCTTCGTGCATTGCGTGGGTAACTTCACCGGCAAACCTGAGCTTGGGATTCAGCAGGACGAGGACGCAGTCAAGCGTGCGCTGCGCGACATCAATCAGCTGACCGCAGACCGGGTACTGGTGCCGCAGATCACCAAGGTGTTCCCCTTCGATCAGTTGGTGGAAGCACACCGTTTGATGGATGGTTGCCCGGTCGGTGGCCGTGTAGTGGTTGAAGTAGAGCCTTCCTGAGCGCAAGTCACCGCGCGTGTAGAGTGTTCGACGCCCCAGGCCAGGCGTCGACGTTGAGGAGTCGGTCGCCGCGTCTGGTGTCCGCCCCGTCTGTCAGGGCCACGCTGTATTCGACGAAGCCTTCCCGAGCAATCAGGAAGGCTTTTTGTTTATAAGGTCAGTGGATCACGAAACTCAAGTTTAAAACGTGAACGCGAGTGCCGGTGCCGTGCGGGCCGTTAATGACCTGTCGATAATAAACAGCGTTGTTTAATCATTAAACGTTCGGTGATGTTTCTGACAGGTATTCATTGTCGGATCTGTACCTTGTAATTGTTTTTCAGACACCGATAATAGTTCAATCATTATTGCTCAAGGAACGAGTTCATGATTGCTTCTTCATTGCTTTCGGTCATGCCTGTTTGCCGAAGTGTCGTCAGTGCAAATGCCCTCTGGATCGGCGATTGCAAGCTCACGCCCCGGCGCGGGCCGTGCGACGCGGCCTATGGCACTGTCTCGCCCGACGCCAGCTCGATGAACCCATGCCCCATCAATTGTTGATGTCCACACGGTATGTTTCGCGCCGTTATTCCCGGCGCTGATATGTGATCACCTTTAAAGGCGGCCATCGGTCGCTTAAGTGTGATGATCTTGCTGACGCTGTATTCAGGTAGTGACGTTATGAGCTCCATGCATGAGCAGGCCATGAACTATGTCTATCAACAAGTTCTGCAACGCCTGATGAATTACTTCAACCGGGCCGAGCGAACCGGACTGCAATTATTGATTCAACGTTTGATCGTCGCGGCGGGTGGCATGGAGCGCATCGGCAGTTATACCGTGCTGGTGGCCTTCAGCGGCGGCAAGGACAGCGCCTACACCGTTGCATTCCTGCGCGCGGCGCAGCTGAGCATCGCGGGCAGGGCACCCACCACCTTCAAACTGCGCATCGCGACCATGCGCCATGCGGGGATCACCTCTGCGGTCATGGACAACATTCATCGCTGTTACTCAGCGCTGTTTCTTCATGATGATCCACGGGTGGAACTGCTGGTGGTCGATCAACAGTACGTCCAGACCTTCGAGCCGGACCTGCCGTTTTCCAGCGCCGGGCGCGAGCAGAACCGTTCGGACATGCTGCTGGGCGGACACATGACGGCCGGGGATGCCAGGACCACGTTTTGTAACAGCTGTTATTTGGGCATGGCCGATTTTCTGGGGCGGGCCGCCTCCTGGGGTCAAGGCGTGGACGCCGTGCTCAGCGGTGACTCGCTCAAAGAGCAGAAGCAATACGCGACCTGGATCATGCGTCTGGCGAGGCGCAGCGGGCAGACCGTCGCGAACTGGCACACGCTGGGTTTCAGTGCCGCCCTCAACGCCATCGACAACGTCGGGCGGGCGTACTACCGCGAGTTGTACGGCGAGCAGTCCCGCTCGGGTGGCTATGTTCGCCCGCTGGGTTACCCGAACAAGCCCGTGACGCCGGCCTTCCTGACCGTTGCCGACCTGATGGGCTTCAAGGTCGACGAACACTGGTCGCTGCTGACGGATTTCCTGGGCTTCCGGTTCGATGATCTGGCGTTCAGCTTCAGTGAGTCCGATTGTGCCAACCCGTTGCTCATGGCGCACATGCGCGGGCTCAAGGCCGAGTTCGTGCAGGGCCGTGAGTATGGCGAAGGCATTGCCGAATACCTGGAGCTGGCAGCCGCCATGATGCGCCGCAAGCAGATGCCCGGACGCCTGATCGAGCAGGCCCTGGCCGCTTACGATACGCCGGCCAGGCTGGAAGAACGCCGGGCACTGGCCGCCGGGTACGCGCAGGAAGCCTTCGCCCTGAGCGAATCGCAGTTGGTGTGCCTGCTGTTCGCCCCGTTCGTCGATGCCGGCGCGCAGTTGGAGCCATTCCTGCGCCGTTGTCACCCGGGCATGCTGGTGGCGCGCGGCGAACTGCACAAGGCGCTGTCGGGTCAGGTGGCGCCGGATCAGGTCGTTCAGTGGCTGGTGGAGGTCAGCGGACTGAGCCTCAAGGGCCTGCAGAATCTGTACGGCAAACGGCGCGTGGACTTCACCGATGACAGCTCGATCATCGCCCGGGTGCGCGCCAGCGATCCTGACAAACACCGCGTGATGACGGTGGACCCGCAGACCGGCAATCCCGTCTCGGAGCTGATCTCCGGCCGTTGATGCCTGAGGCGTGCCGGTTCTGCCTCGGCGCTGTGCTGCAATCGTGATTTTTCCAATGACCCTGCGCTCGGGCGCAAGGATGGGGTGTGTGCGATGAATAACAACAAGACCGATTTTGCCTATCAACTGGTGTACCGCTATCTGCTCAGGCTGACCAACGAAACGCCGCCGGGACCTGCGGTGCGCCTGCCATCCTTGCGCCTGCTGGCCAGACGCCTGCGGGTGTCGATCTCGACGGTGCAGAACGCCTACTCGCTGCTGGAGAAGGAAGGGCGGATCTGCTCGGTGCCCAAGTCCGGTTATTTCGCCTTGCCTCACCCGTGCAACGACATTCCCTGCGAGGGCGACGATGCGCTGCAGCGCTATCACGCCAGCGCCCGGCGTGCGGACATGTTTGTTTTCGGCGCCGACGAGCCGACGCTGTTGCAGTCGCTGGACGGCGCGTTGCTGGGGCTGGAGCGCGACCTGATGCGCCACTATCCCTGTCAGCCAGACCCGCGTTTTCAACCGTTCGGCGACGTCGAGTTGCGCTCGGCGCTGGCCGCGCACTACACCTCTTCCACGGAGCATTGCTGGCACCCGGATAACGTGTTCGTCGCGCCCGACAAGACCGCAGTGCTCAAGACTGTCGTCCAGGCGCTGCAGCTGCAGGACAGCGCGGTGCTGGTCGAATCGCCGTGCGGCTGGAATATCCTGCGCACGCTGCAATCGTTCGGCATCCGTGTGATCGAGGTCTGCAGCGACGCACACGGCGGCATTGATCCCGAGGAGCTCGGCGGGTTGTTGCAGCACGAGCAAGTCAGAATGGTGATTCTGCCTTCGCAGATGGACCCGGTTCGCGGCCGGATGATGCCGGCCGAACAGCGTGCACGGCTCGCCGAGGTGTTGAATCTTCATGGGGTCTGGGTGTTGGAGGACGACACCCATGGCGCGCTGTGTTTCGATCGGCAGAACCCGCCATTGCGGGACCTGATCGATCCTGAGCGCCTGCTGATCGTCGGCGCCTTCGACAAGGTGATTGGCCTCGAGGCGCCGTTCGGCTACCTGCTCAGCCGGCATTCCCGAGCCCTGTGGCATCAGCAATTGCTGCTGCGTTCGTTTCGCCTGCCGCCGATTCGTCAGAAGGCGATCGCCCGACTGTACAGTACTGGTCAGCTGGATCGACACCTGGAGGTCTTGCGTTCGAGCCTGCAGGCCCGCGTTGGCGAGTTGTCGGCGATGGTGGAGCACTACTTGGGCGACGACGTCGGCTTTCAGGCACCGCAAGGCGGCGCAACGATCTGGCTGAACAGCCTTCACCGGGTCGACATGGGTCGCGTCTTCGAGCGCCTGCTCGAACAGCGTATTGTCGTCGCGCCGGGCGAGCTGTTCAGTGTGCGCGGCCTGCATCAGCAGAGCCTGCGGATCAGCGGGACGGCGGACTGGAGTCAGGACATCGAATCGATGCTGGTCGTGATCAAAGGCGCTCTGGTTCAGGAGCGCCTGGCCTAGCGCGATGTCGGGCGGTGTCGACATCCGGGCAGCGTCGCGGTCGGCGTGTTTTTCCACCCTGGCGCCGCCATCGATCCATTTCCATTTGCCAGCCACGATGTCAGCTGTTATCTGTACGTCCGTCCAGTACCGCCATGCTCCGGCCAGCCGCTTTCGTGATTCCCGATACCTCTACCCGACCTGACGCCGACAATGCCGCGCCGCCCGCGCAGTCGCCCGTTGCCCTCGATCCGCCATCCGGTTACCGGATCGCGGTGCGCGAGCTCTGCGAGTTCACCGCCAAGACCGGCGATCTGGATCTGCGCTTCACCCCTTCGCCGACGGCGCAGGAGGGCATTGCCGGGCATCGTACGGTCGCGGCACGGCGCAATCCGGCGTATCAGGCCGAAGTGGCGTTGTCCGGCTGCTTCCATGAGTTGACCGTTCGGGGCAGGGCGGATGGCTACGACGCCACGCTTAACCAGTTGGAAGAGATCAAGACCTACCGTGGCGACCTCGACGCCCTGCCTGCCAACCATCGGCAATTGCACTGGGCGCAGGCCAAAGTCTACGGGTGGCTGTTGTGCCAGCAGCTCGAACTGGCCGAGATCAACGTCGCGCTGGTCTATTTCAACATTATCAGCGAACAGGAAACCCTGATTCGCGAGCGCTTCACCGCGCCGCAATTACAGACTTTTTTCGAGCAGCAGGCGAGCCTGTTCCTGACGTGGGCGCGCCAGGAACTGGCTCACCGTGAAGCACGCGACCAGGGGCTTAAGGCGCTGGCGTTTCCCCACCAAGGCTTCCGTCATGGCCAGCGCCACCTGGCCGAGTCGGTCTATAAAGCCGTGAGTACCGGTCGTTGCCTGATGGCTCAGGCGCCGACCGGCATCGGCAAGACCATCGGCACGGTGTTTCCGATGCTCAAGGCGGCGCCGACACGCAAACTGGACAAGTTGTTCTTCCTCACGGCAAAGACGCCGGGGCGCAAACTGGCGCTGGATGCGCTGGACGTCATCGGACGCAGCGCGCCGCAGTTGGGCTTGCGAGTGCTGGAACTGGTGGCGCGGGACAAGGCGTGTGAGTACCCGGACAAGGCCTGCAACGGTGATTCCTGCCCGCTGGCCAAAGGGTTTTACGATCGGTTGCCTGCCGCGCGCAGCGATGCGCTGATTCAGCCCTGGCTGGATCAGGCAGGGCTGCGCCAGGTCGCCTTGCGCCATGAGGTGTGCCCGTACTATTTGAGTCAGGAGCTGGCACGCTGGGCGGATGTGGTGATTGCCGATTACAACTACTACTTCGACCTCAGCGCTTTACTGTTCGGGCTGTGTCAGTTCAATCAATGGCGCGTGGCGGTTTTGGTGGACGAGGCGCACAACATGGTCGAGCGCACGCGGCAAATGTACAGCGCAAGCCTGGATCTGCACGCCATGAACCAGGTGCGACAGGTGGCGCCGGAGCCCCTGAAAAAAGCGCTGCAACGGCTCAATCGCGAGTGGAATGCGCTGCACAAAGAGCAGGTCGCGCCGTATCAGGCGTACCCCGAAGCGCCGACCCGGTTTCTCAATGCGCTGAGCCTGTGCGTGACCGCCTTTGGTGACTATTTCAACGATCATCCCCACGCAGCCAGCGGTGAGCTGCAGCGTTTCTACTTCGACGCAATTCAGTTCGGGCGTATCGCCGAGCTGTTCGACGCGCATTTTCTGTTTGATATCAGCAAGCGCGACGTCGGCAGCAAACGCGCGCTGTCGCGCCTGAGCCTGCGCAACGTGGTGCCTGCCGGTTTCGTCCGCCCCCGGCTGAGCGCCGCCGTCAGCACAGTGCTGTTTTCCGCCACCCTCAACCCTCGGCACTTTTACCGCGATCTGTTGGGGCTGCCTGAAACCACAGCCTGGATCGATGTGGAATCGCCGTTCCAGCGCGCGCAGCTGGAGGTGCAGATTGTCAGCCGCATCTCCACGCGCTACACCCATCGGCAGGCGTCGCTGGCGCCGATCGTGGCGCTCATGGCCGAGCAGTTTCAGCGTCGGCCCGGTAATTACCTGGCGTTCTTCAGCAGCTTCGACTACCTGCAACAGGTCGCCGAACTGATGCAAAGCAGCCATCCGCAGGTGCCAGTGTGGCTGCAGTCGCGCGGCATGGCCGAAGCCGAGCGGCACGCCTTTCTCGAGCGCTTTACCCCGGACAGTCAGGGGATCGGCTTCGCGGTGCTGGGCGGAGCGTTCGGTGAAGGCATCGATCTGCCGGGGGCGCGGTTGATCGGCGCGTTCATCGCCACGTTAGGGCTGGCGCAGATCAACCCGGTCAATGAGCAACTGAAACAGCGCATGAGCCTGTTGTTCGGCGCCGGATACGACTACACCTATCTGTACCCGGGCATGCAGAAAGTGGTGCAGGCCGCAGGCCGGGTCATCCGTGGTCAGGAGGACAGCGGGGTGGTGGTGCTGATCGACGATCGTTTCGCCGAAAGCAAGGTCCGGCAGCTGTTGCCCGCCTGGTGGGCGCTGTAAGCTGGCATCCGCTCAATTGTCTCAAACGGTTACGGATCGATAGCCGAGCACGGCGGTCCAACTGCCAGTAAACTGCCGCGCGGTCGGTGTTTGCCGGTTTCCCGATGTCTGTTTTTTCTGTCAATTCATCTTTTATTTCATCCACGGAGGTTTCGCATGAGTATCAGTCCATTCGCGGGCAAACTGGCGCCTGCAGAATTGCTGGTCGATCTTCCTCGCCTGGTGACGGCGTATTACATCGGTCAGCCGGATGCGTCGGTCGCCACCCAGCGGGTTTCCTTCGGCACTTCCGGGCACCGTGGCAGCTCCTTCGACCTGAGCTTCAACGAATGGCACGTGCTGGCCATCAGTCAGGCCATCTGCCTGTACCGCCAGGCCAATGGCATCGACGGCCCGCTGTTTCTCGGCGCCGATACTCACGCGTTGTCGACCCCCGCCGCGGCGACCGCGCTGGAAGTGCTGGCCGCCAATGGCGTCAACGTGATGATCTCCCAGGATGACGAGTACACGCCGACACCTGCGGTCTCTCACGCGATCATCTGCTACAACAAAGGCCGCAGCACTGCGCCCAATTCCGGCCTGGCTGACGGCATCGTCATCACCCCGTCGCACAACCCGCCAGAGAGCGGCGGTTTCAAATACAACCCCACCAACGGCGGCCCGGCCGACTCGCACATCACTAAGTGGATCGAGAACAAGGCCAACGAACTGCTCGCCGAGAAGATCGTCGGCGTGACCCGCATGAGCCACGAAAAGGCGCTGCGCGCCGACACGACCCATCGCCATGACTACCTCAACACCTATGTCGCGGACCTGAAAAACGTCATCGATATGGACGCCATCCGTGGCGCGAATCTGCGCCTGGGCGTCGATCCACTGGGTGGCGCGGGCGTACGTTACTGGTCGGCGATCGGTGAGCATTACGGCCTGAATCTGGACGTGGTCAACACGTTCGTCGATCCGACTTTCCGCTTCATGAGCGTGGACTGGGACGGCAAGATCCGCATGGACCCGTCGTCGAGCTTTGCGATGCAGAGCCTGATCGGACTCAAGGATCGCTATCAGGTCGCCTTCGCCTGCGACCCGGATCACGATCGCCACGGCATCGTCACGCCGACCGGTGGCTTGCTGGCCCCGAACAATTATCTGGCGGTGTCCATCGACTACCTGTTCCAGAACCGTCCTGACTGGCGGGCCGATGCAGCCGTGGGCAAGACCGTGGTCAGCAGCGGCATGATCGACCGCGTGACCCAGCGTCTGGGCCGCCGCTTGTATGAAGTGCCGGTGGGCTTCAAGTTCTTTGCCGAAGGTTTGTATGAAGGCACCTTGGGCTTCGGCGGCGAAGAGAGCGCCGGCGCGTCGTTCCTGCGTCGCGACGGCAGCGTCTGGACCACCGACAAGGACGGTCTGATTCCGGCATTGCTGGCGGCTGAAATCCGGGCGCGCAAGGGCCGCGATCCAAGCGAGATGTACAAGGCGCTGACCGACGAGCTTGGTGAGCCTGTCTCGACCCGGGTCGAAGCGAAGGCCAATTTCGAGCAGAAGGCTTTGTTGAGCAAGCTGTCGCCTGAGCAGGTGACTTCGACGGAGCTGGCGGGCGAGAAAATCACCAGCATCCTGAGCAAGGCGCCAGGTAACGATCAGGCGATCGGCGGCTTGAAAGTCATGACCGAAAACGGCTGGTTCGCGGCGCGGCCTTCGGGGACTGAGGACATCTACAAGATCTACGCCGAGAGCTTCAAGGGCGAGGATCACCTCAAGCGTCTGGTGGCCGAGGCGCAAGTATTGGTGGATGCGGCGATTGCGCCCAAGTGATCCGAGCGGGCGCCAACCGGCTGCTGAACGCCTGGAAGGGTAAACGCCCTCGCGCTTTCGCGAGCAAGCGCGCCCCTGCAGGGTTGTAGCGTCTGGGAATGAACCCTTTGCCAATAGCCGGAAACGCAAAAAGCCCCGATTGCCTGGCAAGTCGGGGCTTTTGCTTATTTCACTGCCGTGGTCGGATCAGGCCACGTCCACCAGAACGATTTCGCTGTCCTCGATGGCGGTGACGCGCAACACGCGTTCCTGTTCCACCGCGACACCATCGCGGGCCCCGGCGCGCAGGCCGTTGACTTCGATGATCCCGGTTGCGGGCACCAGGTACGCACGACGACCCTCGTCCATGGCGTACTCGGCCGTCTCACCGGCTTTCAGATTGGCCGCCACCAGACGGGCATTGGCACGGATGCGCAGTTCAATGTCGTCGTCCGCCTTGCCGCTTGCCAGCGTCACGAACCCTTCGCGGTTGCCTTTGGGGAAAGGCTTGGCGCCCCAGGAAGGCGGAGCACCGACCTCGTCCGGCATGATCCAGATCTGGAAAATGCGGGTTTCCTTCGACTCCAGGTTGTACTCGCTGTGGGCCACGCCGGTGCCGGCACTCATCACTTGCACGTCGCCCGCTTCAGTCCGGCCGCGGTTGCCCAGGCTGTCTTCGTGGGTGATCGCACCTTCACGAACGTAAGTGATGATTTCCATGTCGCGGTGCGGATGACGGGGGAAGCCAGTGCCGGCTTCGATCACGTCATCGTTCCATACCCGCAGCTGGCCCCAGCTCATGCGGCTTGGGTCGTAGTAGTTGGCGAACGAGAAATGGTGGTGAGCGTTCAGCCAGCCGTGGTCTGCGCCGCCCAGGGATGTGAAAGGTCGAAGTTGCAGCATGATCAGTTCCTCCATTAGCAGGGCCGGGCCGTTTCGCTGGGCACCGCTGGTTAGTCGTTGGAGCCATGATCAATCAATTTAACATCGATAAAAAGCGTAAGTTTTGCGTGATTATGATCGAAATACTAGATAGCTGGTCCCTTGCTACTTTGAGCCTTTACCTGCCCTTGATCGGCTAAGCCCATGACCGCAAAGCATTTCGCTGGAGCTTGTCGGCAAATGCAGCGACCATAGGCGCCTTCGTCAAAATGCTGAAACCCGGAGCCTGCGTGTCGCACGATTTTCCTGCCGAGCCACCTCATTCGCCGCCCGCCGATCTGCCCCCTGATCTGATCACCCCCGAACGCCTGCCGTTCTTCAAGCGCCTGCTCGCCCGTGCCATGGGCCGCAGCCTGAACCGCCTGCAGGCCCAGCACGTGCCTTCATGGAGGCAGGGCCACGCCGACGGTTACCTCAATGGCCACGTCGAAGGCATGAACGAGGGTTACGCCGAAGGGCATCTGGATGGCGTGCAGGAGGGGCGGCAGGTGCTGGTGATCCGGGACACGCGCCCGGCCGAGCATCGCGGTCCGAAAGTGGACGATCACCTGTTCGATGACTGGCGCCTGCCGCTGAGCAACGAGCTGAAGAAGCGTATCAAGGCCGACGTGGCGCAACGCCTGCCCGAGCATTCACAGCCCACCACCGCGCAATGGAAGATGATCTTCAGCGACACGCCGTCGACGTACGTCATCGCGGGTGCCGGTGCGGGTAAATCGACATCGCTGGTGCTGCGGGTGCTGTTGCTCCATCACTATCTGGGCTTCGAGCTGGATTCGATGACGGTGGTGACGTTCACCCGCGAGTCGCGCAAGGATTTCATCAACAAACTCATTGATATCTTCGCAGTGTGGGGGCATGAGCTGACGCTGCGCCAGGCGCGCGAGGTGGTGCGCACGTTCCATTCGCGCATCCTGCCGCTGGTGCGCAGCCTGCCGGGCTTCGAGCAGTTGCAGGCGTTCGAGAACCTCAGCAGCCAGAGCGGCACGTTGTTCGGCAATCCGTCGGGGGAAGACCTGGCCGACAGCAACCCCTTCGATTTGCGCATCAACGACGCCCAGCGCCAGCAGCTCAACCTGTGTTACCGCGACCTGTACGCGGCCAATTCGCGCTTTCGTGAAGTGATGGCGCCGCTGTACCGGCATTCGCTGCAGCTCAAGGCGCTGGACCGGGATCACCCGGATGTGCAGAAGCGCATCACGGTCATGGGGTTGTCTTCCCGGCGCGATGAGGAGCTCTGCGACGTCATCGAAGACCTGTGGATCCGCGCGGGCGCCTGGCCGATTCAAGGCGTCGAGCCCATGCGCCAGACCGTCGAAGTCAGCGGGCTGACGTTCCACGTTCATGGTTACGCAGCCGAGCTCGATGCGTGGATAGTGCTGGGCTTCGATCCGAGCGAGGATCAGCACCTGCGGCGTCCCGACGCCAAGCTGCCGGTCTGGGCCGAGTGGGTGATCAAGCGCACGCTGTTTCAGGCGTTCTGCCGCAAGCCGGTGATCTGGCTGGAGAACTATGAAGCGTCGCGCGGGATGATGCAGTCGCTGTCGGGCGCCGCCGTGGCCGGTCCCGGTTTCGATTACAAGGTAAAAGGCGAATTGAGCGCCGCGCCCTTGCTCGACTGCTTCGTGGCAGCGGCGAGTTTCATCGAAAACCTGGGCCTGGATGTACCTAATGCAGTTTCGCGCATGAGCTTCTCCGAGCAGGATCCCGACCGGTTTTTCTTCGAAGGCCTGAGTCTGTTCTGGAAGGCGTTCGAAGACCATCTGCTGGACCAGACGCCGCCGGTGATGACTTACAACCGGATGTTTTCGCTGTTCGGGGAGAACTCGCCGGAAAACCTCAAACTGGTCAGCGACGACGGCTTGCGCCCTCTGTCGCACCTGATGATCGACGAATTCCAGGACGTCTCGCCGCAGATTGTCTCCTGGATCCGGGCGAGCCTGCGCGAGGTGCGCAGTCGCGGCACGGCGTTGCAGGCGGGCAGGGGCGCGCAGCGTTCCTCACTGCTCTGCGTGGGTGATGACTGGCAGTCGATCTACGGCTGGCGCGGCAGCTCGCCCAAATTCTTCATGGAGTTCGCCAAGGAGTTTTCCTCACCTGCAACGACGCGGGTCATGCTCAGTGACAACTTCCGCAGCCATCAGCACATCATCGACGCCGCCGAGCACATCGTGCGCGCGGCGCCTGCCATCAGCGGCAAAAAAGCCAGGGCCAGCGGCGCAGTGCAGGAGTTGCTGCCGGTGACCGTGCTCGATCGCGACGATGAAGCGTTGATGAATCGCCTGAGCGAGCACTATCACGCGGGCGATTCGGTGCTGCTGCTGTACCGCAAGGGCAGTGAACGGGCGCGACTGCCTGAAGCCCTGCAGGCGCTGGCCGACGCGGATTACGCACGGCCGCCGCAGGAACGTCGCCTCAAACAATTGACTTATCACAGCGCCAAGGGCTTGCAGGCCGACGCCGTGTTCCTGCTCGGTGATTGTCAGCACCAGACCCAGTCGCCTTGGAAGAATCAGGTGTATGGCCTGGCCGGCCTGGGCAAGGAAGGCGATCTGGAGGCGTTCGACAACGCTCAGAAAGATGAAGTCCTGCGCCTGGCGTACGTGGCGATCACCCGCGCCGTGCGCCATTGCTATTGGTTCATCGATGCCGTGGGCAACGAAGAAGCAGGCATTGCCAAGGCCTCGGCGCGGATTGCCGCAGACAAGGCGTTCTTCGAGGACCGGCGAGGTGTTTCAGTGAGCGAAGCGTAATGCATGCGTCACGGTGTCAGGCTGCCGGGGCAGGACGTTGAAGACAGGGCCAGGCTCAGGCCCTGTTCAGGTACTCGATCTGTGACGGGATGAACGTTTCCAGTTCCAGCTCGATGGCTTCGATGATGCGCTCCACGTCCATCGCGTTCATGACCGTCGCGCACGGGATGCCAGCGATGGCGATCACCGTTTCGCCGCTTTCACGGTCGAACAGGCGCGCAACCATACTGCTGGGCGCATCCATATTGGCTTCAAAGCCGACAGGATGAAAATGCCAGCGCATCAGCTGGCAGGCGTTTGGGAACGTGACTTTATTCATGGGGCCCACCTCGTTCAATCGAGCACTTCCGAAGCTCCGCAGGGTAGGAAAGACGCTGAGTCGGCGCGGCTGTGTAGAAGAACGTCCTCTTGCGGGGCCTGGGCGGCGTGCCGCTTGGCTGTCCCGTTCTTCGTATCCGGTGCACGATCACAAGTCAGGTAAAGGTAGCACTGACTTCTGACAGAAATGGGAAAAAAATCCTACGGATTCAAAAATTTTACATTTCCTTGATCTGGATTCACTTCGTTATTACCTCTGCACGAAAATCATCGCTGCTGAATCGATATTCTGTTCTAAGGCACTGCGCCATTATGAAAAGATCATCTGGGTAAAACGTTTCAAGAAGCCTGAGTTAGAGCCATTTACGCATGTGAACATAAATATTACCCCGCCTAACTGTAAAGCGGCGTTAACACGCAAACGTTTTACTTGAATACTTTGGATCCACTAAACATGTGTTTTAAAAAATAACAGGCAAGACGCTGAATAAAACTAAAGGTCTGGCCGATAGAACATTCAGGTGCAGTCGAAACGCTTGATCGCGTTCAGATTGCAGCCGTCATCTACCAAAGAGACGAATAAAGTTTCTGGTGTTTGATTTACGCATGGATGCACTCAGCCGGATCTTTTAGAGAGATATTCCATGTCGATAAGAAACATGAACATTGCGCCTCGCGCATTTCTGGGGTTCGCCTTCATTGCGGTACTGGTGATCGGGCTGGGCTTTTTTTCGATCAACCGGATGGCGCTGATTCGCCAGGCCACCACCGACATGGAGACCAATCAGCTTCCCAGCGTGGGTTACCTGGGCACCATGCTGGAAAACAGCCTGCGCTTGCGCATCACGTCGTTCCGCACGCTGGTCAACCGTGAGCCGGCCTCGTTGCGCGAAACAGAGGGGCGCATCGCTGAATTGATCGGCAAGTTACAAGACGCAAAAAAGAACTATGCAGCGCTGCCGGCAGAGGGCGAAGAACTTTCGGTGTATCGACAATTTGACGCCACACTTTCGACGTTCCTGGAGGTGCAGGCACAAGTACTGGAACTCTCGCGCCAGGAAAAAACCGAAGAAATGCGCAACTTGATCAACACCCGGATGAAAGATGCCACTGACCTTATGGGTGTTCAGATCAACCAGTTGATCGCCATCAATAAACAAGGCGCCAGTGAGGCGGCAGTTGTTTCCAAACAGCAATATGACAGTGCCAACGTCGGCATCATTGGCGTGTCGGTCATTGCCGTTTTACTCACGGTCATTCTTGCCTGGTTGTTGACCCGAAGTATCGTCAACCCGCTGGCCAGAGCGGTTCGTGCAGCCGAAGAAATTGCCGGTGGTGACCTGACCCGGCTCATCGAAGTGGATGGCAAGGACGAAGCTGCGCACCTGTTGAAGTCGCTGGCGACCATGCAGCAGAACCTGCGCAAGACCATCGAACTGATCTCCGGCTCGTCGACGCAGCTGGCCTCGGCTGCCGAAGAACTCAGCGCGGTCACTGAAGAGTCGTCCCGCGGATTGCAGCAGCAGAACAACGAGATCGAACAGGCGGCCACGGCGGTCAACGAGATGACCGCTGCAGTGGAAGAAGTGGCGCGTAACGCGGTGTCGACCTCCGAGGCGTCGCAACAATCCAACCAGACTGCGCGTCAGGGCCGAGATCGGGTGGTGGAAACGGTCCGGTCGATCCAGGAGATGACCCAGCAGATCCAGGCCACGACCGGTCTGGTGGAAGGTCTGGCGGAGCAGGGGCGTGACATCGGCAAGGTGCTCGACGTGATCCGCTCTATCGCCGAGCAGACCAACTTGCTGGCCCTCAACGCCGCGATCGAGGCGGCCCGGGCAGGTGAGGCCGGGCGCGGGTTCGCGGTGGTGGCCGACGAAGTGCGTGCGCTGGCGCACCGTACCGCGCAATCGACCACTGAAATCGAACAGATGGTGGCGGGCATACAGACTCGCACCGGCGATGCCGTTCAGTCGATGTCGCGCAACACCGACAGCACTCGCAGCACGCTGAATCTGGCCAATTCGGCGGGCGACGCACTGGAGTTGATCACCGAAGCCATTTCGCAGATCAACGAACGCAATCTTGTGATCGCCAGCGCCTCGGAAGAGCAGGCGCAGGTGTCGCGGGAAGTGGATCGCAATCTGGTGAACATTCGCGACCTGGCTGCCCAGACGGCCGCCGGTGCCAACCAGACCAGCGCAGCCAGCCATGAACTGTCGCGTCTGGCGGTGGACTTGAAGGCCATGGTGTCGCGGTTCGTGATTTGAGTGGTTCAGCCAGCAGCACTGCTCGCTGAACCCACGCGTGCCCGCAAATGCCGAAGGGGGCTAATGCAGCGAGGCATCTGACCCCTAGTCAACGCGGGCACGTGTCGGGTCAGTCGGTCAGTGAGGGTGCCAGGCCGAGGGGTTGACCAGATCCTTTGGTTTGTCCCCGGACAGCGCGCTGATCATGTTGTCCACGGCACAGCGGGCCATCGCTTCACGGGTTTCGTCGGTGGCCGAGCCCATGTGCGGGGTCGCCACGACGTTATCCAGTTGCAGCAGCGGCGAATCGGTCTGGATCGGTTCGCGATCGAAGACGTCCAGGCCCGCCGCGCGGATCTGCCTGTTCTGCAGCGCCGTGATCAGCGCCTGCTCATCGACGACTTTGCCCCGGGCGATGTTGATCAGGATCGCTTGCGGACGCATCAGCGCCAATTGCTCGGCCCCGATCAGGCGTTCGGTCTGCGCCGTCAATGGCACGGTCAGGCAGACGAAGTCCGACTCGTGCAACAGGTCTTCCAGGCTGCGGTACTGCGCATCGAACCGGGCTTCAACGTCTGGCTTGGGCGAGTGGCTGTGATACAGCACCGGCATGCCGAAACCGAAATGGCCGCGCTGCGCCACGGCTTCACCGATCCGACCCATGCCGACGATGCCCAGCGTCTTGCCGTGGACATCGGTGCCGAAATGTTCAGGCCCGATGTTCTGCGTCCAGCGACCGTCACGGACCATGCTCGCCAGCTCGACGACTCGCCGCGCGGTGGCCATGATCAACGCGAAACCGGTGTCGGCAGTGGTCTGCGTCAGCACATCCGGCGTGTTTGTCAGCAGGATGCCGCGACGGGTCAGATCGTCGATGTCGTAGTTATCGACGCCCACCGAAACGCTGGACACGGCTTTCAGCTTCACGGCGCGATCCAGCAGTTCGGCGTCAAGTTTCAGGCTGGCGCCCAGCAGGCCGTCGGCGTGGGGCAGGGCGTCGCGCAGTCGCGCCATGCCCTCGTCCGACTTCACATCTTCGATCAGCGTGACGTCGGCGTGGGCCTGCAAGCGCTGCATCAGCGCCGGCGACAGTTTCTTGTAGAGAACCACGTGCTTGCTCATTCAACTCTTTCCCGAATCAAGGGTGGGCGGGTGTGCGACGAACCTCGGGCTCATCGCGCAGCGGCTTTGCTGTGTTGTCTGGCTTGAGCATCAGGGTCAACAGCACCGACACCAGCAGCGAGCCGCTCATGAACAGATAAGACGCGCTCAATGTGCCGGTCGCGCCGTTGAGGTAGCCGACCAGGTACGAACCTGCGAAAGACCCCAGCGCGCCCAGGCTGTTGATCAAGGCCATGGCACCACCGGCCACGTTGGCGGGCAGGATCTCCGGCACGATGGCGAAAAACGGCCCGTAAGGCGCGTACATGCAGGCGCCGGCGATCACCAGCAGCGAGTAGGACCACCAGAAATGCTCGGTGCCCAGCGCATACGAGGCGTAGAACGCCACGGCGGCCAGCAGCAGTGGCGGCCAGACGAACAGTTTGCGTTTCTGCAGTTTGTCCGACGCCCAGGACACGATGACCATGCCGATGACGGCCGCCAGGTAGGGCAGCGCCGACAGCCAGCCGGCCTCGACCATGTCCATCTGCATGCCTTTCTTGATGATGGTCGGCAGCCACAGCACGAAGCCGTAAACGCCGATGCTCCAGCAGAAGTACTGCGCGGCCAGCAACAGGACCCGAGGCGAGCGGAACGCTTCGGCGTAGTTTTTCACCGGCTTGATGCCCACCTGCTCGGCGTCGAGGCGAGTTTGCAGTTCGGTTTTCTCCTCAGCGGTGAGCCACTTGGCCTGCGCCGGGCGTTCGTCCACCAGACGCCACCAGATGAATGCCCAGATCACCGCTGGCAGGCCTTCGACGATGAACATCCAGCGCCAGCTGAAATGGGCCACCAGATACCCTGACACCACCGACATCCACAGCATCGTCACCGGGTTGCCGAGAATCAGCACGGTGTTGGCGCGCGAGCGTTCGGCCTTGGTGAACCAGTAGCAGAGGTACACCAGCATCGCCGGCATCACGGCCGCTTCCACTACACCCAGCATGAAACGGATGCCGATCAGCATGTAGGCGTTGGAGACAATGCCGGTCAGGGTCGCCAGACCGCCCCACAGGATCAGGCTGACGAAGATGAGCTTCTTCACGCTTTTCTTTTGCGCGTAGATAGCGCCGGGCACCTGAAAGAAGAAGTAGCCGAGGAAGAACAGCGCGCCCAGCAGCGAGGACATGCCGGGGGTGATGTGCAGGTCTTCGGCCATGCCCGACGCTGCGGCAAAGCCGTAGTTGGCGCGGTCAAGGTACGCCAGGCTGTAGGTGATGAAGACGATCGGCATGATCAGCAGCCAGCGACGTTTGAGGCCGGCGTGTTTCACGGTTTCGAGTAGCTTTTCCATTTCGCGCTCCCTGAGCATGTTTTTTTTGTTGCAGCAGGTGATGGAGAACAACGTGTGCACACAGGTTGATGAAAGTCGGTCAGGCGATCTGCTTTCGCGGCGACGGCTTGAGCTCTGCCGCTTGCAGTGCCGCGCGGGTTGGCAGGCCTTCCATGTCGCCGCGACTCTGTACGGCATGGCTGCCGATCCAGTTGCCGCGGGCGGTGGCTTGCTCGAAGCCGAGGTTTTCCAGCAGCGCGCTGATCACCCCGACTGCAAATCCGTCGCCAGCCCCTACGGTGTCCACGACATTGGCCACCGGCACGCCCGGCACGAAGGCTTCGGTGAGCTGGGTGCGGTAGTAAGCGCCCTTGGCACCCAGCTTGATCACGACGGCTTCGACGCCCATGTCCAGGTAGAAGCGGGCGATGTCGGCAGGCGTGTCGAACCCGGTCAGCAATTCGCCTTCCGCCAGGCCAGGCAGCACCCAGTCGGCGAGGCTGGCGAGGTGGTTGACCTCACGAATCATCGTCGCCTGACTGGACCACAGCGATGGCCGCAGGTTGGGGTCGAACGACACGCTGCGTCCGGCGTTGCGCATCCGCGTCATCAGTTCGCGGGACAATGCGCGGCAGCTGTCGGACAGCGCGGCCGGGATGCCGGTGGCGTGCAGGTGACGCGCCTTGAGCAGCGGGGCAACGATGTCGTCGACCGAGAGGTGACTGGCGGCCGAGCCGCGACGGAAGTACTCCACCACGGGATCTGCGCCTTCGAGCTCCAGCGACTTGAACTGAAAACCGGTGGGGTGTGCCGGGTCGACAGCGACATGGGCGCAGTCGACGCCTTCTTTTTGCAGGCTGTCGATGACGAAACGGCCCATGGAATCGTCGCCAACCCGGCTCAGCCAGGCCACGTTGAAACCCAGCCGGGACAGGCCGATGGCAACGTTGCTGTCAGCGCCGGCGATACGCTTTTCGAAATGACGCACTTGCGCCAGATCACCGGTCTGCTCGGCCACCAGCATGGTCATGGTTTCGCCGAACGAGAGGATATCGAGATCAGACATGGCTCAGCGCCTCCGTGGATGCTGGCGAATGGCGCTGGCCGAGGCTGGCAAGGTAAGCCACCTGTTCGCGGGTTATCTGCAGCAGGTCGTCGCCTTGCAACGGGTATTCGATGGCGCGGGGGAGGCCGGCAGGCATGTGCTTGAGCAATTGCTCCCACAGGTGCAGATCGGTCTGACGGGGCGGTACCGCGACCAGTTTGCCCGAGGCGTTGCGCGACACCGCCTTGCAGTGCACGTATTCGACGTACGGCCCGAGTTGCTCCGCGGCGCTGCGATTGGATTGCCCTTGCCACAGCCAGTTGCCGATATCGAACGTCATGCCGATGGGCAGTTGCAGTGCCTTGACCTGCGCGAAGAAAGCGCTGAACGGCTCGATGCGCCCGCCCTGTGGCGTCTGATCGTTTTCCACCAGCAGTTGAACGTCATGACGGCTCAGGCAATCGGCGAGAGAAGCGAAGTCTTTGTCGCCGTCGAAGTGCCCCAGCGACACTTTCAACCACGCGGCGCCACAGGTGCTGGCCCTGCGCAGGGTCGGTTCGAGCTGCGGGTTCGGCAAGGCCTGACCCTCCAACCACAACTCCAGAGGCGCGGAATACAGGCACTCCAGCCCTTGAGCCTGAATGGCCTGGGCCAGTGCCGGAAAGTCTTGCTGGCCCAGTTCGCCAGTGAAGATCTCGTCAGAGAAAAGCTCGCCAGTGAAGAGCTCTTCGCGCAATTCGATGCGCGTGACACCGGCTTCCACCAGCAGCGGGATGAAGCTGGCCTGACCACGCTCGCGCACAAGGTCTGCACCGAAGGCGCCCAAGCTGATGGCAACGGGGAATCGACTCATTGTTGTTGTCCTCTGAAACCGGTTTCATTTTTGTTCGAACGGGCGAAATCGAGAAAAGTTCGCCACAGGCTGCAGGTCGCTGACCTGCGGTAGCCCAGATGCAAGATGGGTCAGGGTCGTCGTCGCGTGGAGCCACGCACGATCAGCTCTGCGGGGAAGTCGTAACTGCGCACCGGTTCCTGATCGCCACGCAGGCGATTGAGCAGACATTCGAAGGCTGTCACGCCGATGTCGTGGGTCGGTTGCGCAAGGGAAGTGATGCCGCTGCCGACCAGCGGATACCAGTCCAGCTCATCGAGGGCGATCAGGCCGATGTCGTCGAACAGATGGCAGCCCAAGTCATGAAGCAGGCGCGTGCTGCTCAACGTCGCGACGCCGTTGCTGGTGAACAGCGCCTTCGGGCCAGCGCCTGTGGTGGCAAGGAAGGCCTGCAACTGATCGCGCAGCTGCGCGCCGGTTTCCCGGACCTGCCCGTGCATGTCGGGGCGCAGGGCAATCTGGGCATTGAACGCGTCGACTCGTTCGATCCGGGAACTGGTGCCGTCCTGCGGCTCAGTGATCATCAGAATGTCGCGGTAGCCGGCTGCGTGCAGGTGATCGAGGGCCTGTTTGACGGTAGCAATATTGTCCAGCCCGACCAGATCGCTCTGCAACTGATCGACTTTGCGGTCCACCAGCACCATCGGCAGTTCGCTGTGCAGCTCACGAAGTTCGTCCAGGTGATGGCCAAGGGTGTTCACGATCAGGCCTTCGATGTTGTACGAACGCAGCGCCGCCAGATGAAGGCGCTCCTGCTCGTCATCGCGGTCGGTGTTGCACACCACCAGGCTGTAGCCGTGTTTGCGGCAGGCGGTTTCGACGCCATGCATGACGGCCACGGAATAGGGGTTGCGGATATCGGCCACGAGCATGCCGATCAGACGCGTGCGGCCACGTTTGAGTCCACGCGCCATCTGGTTGGGGCGGTAGCCGAGGGTTTCGATGGCGCGCTCGATCCGTTGCGCGATGGCTTCGGAGAGCAGTTGCCGGTCTTCGCCGATGAACCGCGAGACGCTGGCTTTGGAGACGCCTGCCAGATCGGCAACGTCGTTCATGGTGACGCGGGCGCGCGTCGGGACGGAAGTCGTGTTCATGGCCTGACCCTTATTGGATTTATCAGCAGGCTTTTACGCAAAGCAGGTAATGCTTTGAAACCGGTTTCAGGAAACACCAAAGCGAGCCGGTCGTCAACTCGGCATCGGATAAAAGGTGAGGGGCTTCAGATGGCTGTGACAGGGAATGGCCACGCCGGCGGGCGCCTGAAGGCGTAAGCATGCTCACGCCTTCAGGTTTGAGCGATCAGTTGTTGCCTTTGAAGGTGTCTCGCCAGGACAGCAGGCGTTTTTCCAGCATTGCCAGCACGCCATCGGTCAGTTTGCCGAGCAGTGCCAGGACGATGATGGCCGCAAGCACGATGTCTGGCCGCGAGGTTTCGCGCCCGTCGCTGAGCAGATAACCCAGGCCTTTGGTGGCGGCAATCAGTTCGGCCGCCACCAGAAACATCCAGGCCAGGCTCAGGCCTGAACGCAGCCCGGTAAACAGGCCGGGCAGGGCGGCGGGCAGGAACAGATGCAGGATCATCTGGCGGCGACTGAAGCGGTACATCCTGCCGACTTCAACCAGCTTGCGATCAATCCCGCGAATGGCCGCCACGCCGTTGAGGTAGACCGGGAAAAACGCGCCGATGGCGATCAGCACGATCTTCGAGGTTTCGCCGATGCCCAGCCACAACAGCAACAGCGGCACCCAGGCCAGGCTGGGGATCGAGCGCAACCCGGCGAACGTCGGTTCCAGATAGGCTTCCGCCTCGCGGCTCAGGCCCACCCACGCTGCGAAAACCAGCGCAAGGCTGGCGCCGATCGCAAAGCCGGACAGCACACGAACGAGGCTCGCGCCGATGTGCTTCCACAGTGCGCCGTCGGCCAAGTCGGTGAGGGTCGAGGCAATCTCGCTCGGCGCCGGCATCTGGTAGGACTGGACCCAGCCAATCCGGACCACGACTTCCAGCAACAGCAGGATCGCGACAGGCACGGCGAGGCCTTTGAGGCGGCTGCGCCAGCGGCCGGGGGCTGCCCGCACGGGCCGTTCGGCAGTGGTCGCCGCGTCGGATTTCAGGGTGGCTGACCGGGCGCTGTTCATGGCTTGCCGATGACGGCTTTGCCAAACGCTGGATCGATCAACTGATCGATGACCTCATCGACGTGAGTGCCTTTGCGCACCAGTTCCTCGGACACCAGAATCGGCGCCGCGGCCTTGGACGCGGCAACGTCCTTGTCGGTCAGCTGCGGGCTGCTCAGGTCGGTGCGAGACAGCTGCAATTTGGCGACATCCAGCGGCAGACCCGATTCCGTTGCCAGCAGTTGAGCAAATTCGTCCGGATTTTTCAGCGCCCATTCACGGGCCTTTTCGTACGCGCCAATCACCGTCTTGATCGCTTGCGGATGCTCCTTGGCATAGCGCTCGGTCACGCTGACGACGCCGTAACTGTTGAAGTCCTTGTTGCGATAGAGCAGACGCGAACCGGCCTGAATTTCGCTGGCGGCCATGTGCGGATCGAGGCCGGCCCAGGCGTCGACGTCGCCTTTTTCAAGCGCGATCCGCCCGTCCGGGTGTTGCAGGTGAAGCAGTTCGACATCGTCTTTGCTGAGCTTGGCCTGTTGCAAGGCGCGCAGGGTGAACAGGTAAGGGTCGGTGCCTTTGGTGGCGGCGATCTTCTTGCCTTTGAGGTCCGCTACGGTCTGCAGCGTCGAGTCCTTGCGCACCACTAGAGCGGTCCATTCGGCGCGGCTGTAGACGTAAACCGATTTGATCGGGCTGCCGTTGGCGCGTGCCAGCACGGCGGAAAGACTGGCTGAAGAGCCGAAATCGGCGCCGCCGCTGTTCAGGTATTCCAGCGAACGGTTGCTGCCCTGACTGAACACCCACGTGACTTTCGTCTCGGGCAGTGCCTTCTCCAGCCAGCCGAAATGTTTGAGCACGAGGCTGACAGGGGAGTAATAGGCGTAATCGAGGTGAAGCTCGGCTGGCGGAGCTTCTGCAGCCTGGGACAGCGGATGCAGGGTCAGGGCCAAGGCACCGGCCAAAAGCTTCAAGGCGGTAGGAATGCGGGAAAAAGCGGTCATGTTCATATCCATTCGGAGGGCGGAAGCTGCACGTGGCTGCTTATGTCGAAATCAGCAGTCAGCACGAGTCAGCCTGCGTAAATGGAATATTGCAGGCTTTGTGCCATGCAACTGCTCGCGTAGATTGCACCTTTCACTGCTGCCGAAGGTTTCGGAGCAGTTGCGTGAGTGGCAATTTGCTGAGGTGCTGTTGCTGGAGAAACACTTGATCGGGTGATGCCCTTTCTTGAAAGGGCCGCTGTCAGGATTTCTGCTAAAAAGTGCGCTGATGCGGTTGTCAGACGCCTCACCGGTGGTCATGCTCCTGCTACAAATTTGTTACAGGACCTTTCCGCGCATGCCTGCCGACGCTGCCCGTAATGCCGATCTTGCCTCCCGACGTTCCGCCACCATTCTTGGTTTGTGCCTGCCCAGCGATGTGCTGCTGTACCTGCTGTTGCCGATGAACGCCGATGCGTTCGGCGTCACCCTGGCCCAAGCCGGTGTGCTGCTGGCAGCCAATCGGCTGGTGCGGATTTTCGGCTACGGCTATGTCGTGCGTTTTTACGCCGAACGGGGCGACAGGGCCGCTTTGACGCTGGCCGCGCTGGTGTCCGCCATCTGCGCGCTCGGCAACTCGTTCATCACCGGGTTCTGGATGCTGCTGGTGCTGCGGCTGGGGTGGGGCCTGAGTTACGCCGCGCTCAATCTTTCCACCCAGGCGCTGGCCACCTCAGAGGCGGGCGGGGCGGCGCGCCGCTCCGGGCGATCCCGCGCAATCATCGCCGTCGGGCCGATGCTGGCGTTGCCAATCGGCGCACTGATCAGCCTGTACTTCGGGCCGCGGCTGATTTTTCTGATTCTGGCGCTGTGTTCGTTAGTGGGGCTGTGGCTGGCCCGGGGCCTGCCCGCAGCGCCTCACGCGATGCCGAGTCGCAGCGGGCGTCGGTTCAAGCGGCCGGACAGCGTGGCCATGTGGTCATTCATCGAAGGCGTCGCGCTGGACGGGCTGTTCATTTTCGGCCTGTCGCTACAGGCGCAGCATGTGCTGGGAGGTAACGCGGTGGTGATCGCCGGGGTGTTGCTGGCGCTGCGGTATGTCTCGGAGATGCTCTTGAGCCCGCTCGGTGGGCGTGCCGCTGACAGCTTCGGCGCGGTGCGCATGCTGGTGGTGTTCTCCGCAGCGACGGCCGTGGCGCTGACCGCGTTCGGCCTGCACTGGCTGATCATCGGCGCAGGCGGCGTGCTGATTCTGCGGGCGTTGCAGCTGCCTCTGGTGACCACCCTGGTCGCCGAACGTAACCCTGGCACCGGGCGTGTTCAGGCGCTGGCGGGCAATGCGGTCTGGCGCGACGTCGGCGCCGGGGTCGGTCCGTTGCTGGCGGGCGTGGTCTTGCCGATCGCATCGCCGGTCTGGGTTTACAGCCTGGCAGGTCTTGCCGTGGTGATCAGCGCCATAATCTGCAGCCGATATACCCCTCAGGCCGACGCCGCTTGAGGCGATGCAGTCGACCGTTCGGCGAATAATCCGGGAAATCAGACGTTTGCGTGCAACCTCTCAAGCATTTTCCCCTCTCATGGTCATTCTTATAGGGACATGCAGCCTCGTGACGCTTGAGGCGCAGAAGATGCGACAGGGACGTTGAACAGGGCCTCGCGCCCCTCACGCATGACCAGCACCGGGCCTTTATGAGCATTTCCAATTCACCTGCCATCTCACGCGCATTTCAGTGTTTAACCTGGCTTCTGCCGCCCGTACTCATCGTCTGCACTGCTATTTTCTGGTTCGCCGCCGGCAAAGGTGTCCACGCCGAGCCCAAGAGCGGCACGCAAACGCTGGTGTTTCTGCGCCACGCTGAGAAGCCCGACATGGGCCTGGGGCAATTGAACTGCCAAGGCCTGAATCGCGCCATCGACCTGTCCACCGTGTTGCCCGAGACCTTCGGCAAGGCCGATTTCATTTTTGCTGCCAACCCCAGTCGTCATGTCGAAGAAGGTGAGGGCGATCATTCCTACAGCTATTTGCGCCCGCTGATGACCGTCGGCCCGAGCGCGATCAAACTGGGCCTGCCGGTCAACATCGACTACGCCGCCAATGATACCGGCGACCTGGCCGACGAATTGATGCGCGACAAATACCACAACGCCACGATCTACACGGCCTGGTCCCATGGTTATCTGCCCGAATTGATCAACAAGGTCGCGCAAGAAGCTTCGGGCAAAGACCTCAAGCTGGTCGACGAGTGGATTGGCGATGACTTCGATTCGGTGCTGGTGCTCACGCTCAAATGGGACAACGGCAAGGCCACGCTGCAGTACGAGAACCACAAGCAGAACCTGAATGACGGGGCAATCGGCTGCCCGACGTGAACTACGGTGCGCCGAGGTTTTGTATCAGCGCGCGGATTGCGTTAGCTTCCTGCTGACGTTTTCATTCCGGCACATTCGACATGCTGCAGACCCATCACCTTCAGGCCACCCGTCAACTGCCGTTCAAGCGGCCTTTTGACTGGCAGCGCATGCTCGACTTCTTCGCTGCCCGGATGACGGCCGGCGTCGAGGCAGTGATCGATGGCGTGTACCTGCGCAACATCGAGTTCAACGGCAGCGCAGGCACGTTGTCGGTGGCGCTGGCGCCGCACACGGATCACCTGATTGTCACCGTGCACGGCGAAGTCAGCCGCCATATCGATGAGCTGGTTGTGCCGGTTTCGCACATGTTCGATCTCTACGCTGACCCTCACGTCATCGACCCCAGTCTGGCGAGCGACCCATGGCTGGCGACGTTGGTGCAGGCACGCCCGGGGCTGCGGGTGCCGGGGGCGTTTTCAGGTTTCGAGCTGGTGGTGCGCACCATCGTCGGCCAGCAGGTCAGCGTCAAAGGCGCGACGACGATCGTCGGCAGGCTGGTGCAGCGGGCCGGGGTTCAGATTGGCGAAAGCGCCAGCGAACCGCTAGCCTGGCGTTTCCCGACGCCGGATGCCTTGGCGCGCGCGAACCTGGACAAGATCGGCATGCCTGGCAAGCGCGTTGACACTTTGCAGCGTCTGGCGGCGTCGGTTGCCAGCGGCGAGCTCGTCCTCGATGCGCGCGCGGGCCATGTCGACGAGCGCAGGCGCCAGTTGCTGGCGCTGTCAGGCATCGGCCCGTGGACCGTCGAATATGTAGCGATGCGCGCCTGGCGCGACCCGGACGCATGGCCGGCCTCGGATCTGGTGTTGATGAATCTCATGACCTTGCAGGACCCGAGCCTGACGCGGCTGGCGCTGCACAAAGTCCGTGCAGAGGCCTGGAAACCGTGGCGCGCCTACGCGGCGATGCACATCTGGCATTCGGCCGCGGATGTCGCCGGCAAAGCCAAGGGCGGCTGATTCGGAATTCGACCGCAAGAACTGGATGGCCCGCCGCACACGCGCCGACCGATAGTATGGACACACCCCGCTGCGCCGTCGTTCGCAGCGTACGACTGTAGACAAGGAGTGACCCTGATGACCTTTACCTACCGTTTTGTCGATTCCCCGGTCGGTCGGCTGAAGCTGGTCGCCAAGGGCGAGTGTCTGGCGGCCATTCTCTGGGAGCATGAGCGCGCGAACCGGGTGCTTCTGGGCGAGATGGCCGAGGACCGTGGCAGTGAGATCATTCACCGCGCACAGGCGCAGCTTGCCGAATATTTCGCCGGAACCCGCAATCGGTTCGAACTGGCCCTGGACTTTCACGGCACCGACTTCCAGAAGAAGGTCTGGCAGGCGTTGCTGACCATTCCCTTCGGTGAGACCCGCAGCTATCGCGAGATCGCTGTCCAGGTCGGCAATCCGGCGGCGGTGCGTGCCGTGGGCGCGGCCAATGGGCGCAATCCGATCTCCATCGTCGCGCCGTGCCACCGCGTGATTGGCAGCTCCGGTGCGTTGACCGGGTTCGCCGGCGGACTCAGCGCCAAGCAGTGGCTGCTGACGCTTGAGGGCCACCGCCTGCCAGCGTCGTACACGCAAGCGCAAGCGCTCCCGTCGCTGCAGGGATCGCTGTTCTAGACTCAGCGCTGGCCACGTCCGGCGGGAGCGCAAGACGCTGCTCCGCCCTCATTGAGTGTCACCCCAAGGAGATGAAACATGCCTGCTTCTGCCCAAACGTTTCGCGATCTGCACCACCAGCCCACCGTCCTGCGCCTGCCCAATGCCTGGGATGCGGGCAGCGCCAGGCTGTTCGAAAGCGTCGGCGCCAAGGCCATCGCCACCACCAGCGCCGGTGTCGCCTGGGCTCAAGGCTATGCCGATGGGCGGGTGTTGCCGATGGACGTGGCGGTCAGCGTGGTGGCCAGTATTGCCAGGCTGATCAAGGTGCCGCTGTCGGTGGACATTGAAAACGGCTACTCCGACGATCCGCACACCGTCGCGCAGAACGTCAAGCGCATCCTCGATGCGGGCGCTGTGGGCATCAATCTCGAAGACGGGCCCGATGCGCCACAACTGTTGGCGCGCAAGATCGAGGCGATCAAAACGATGGCGGCCAACAGCGGCCTGGACGTATTCATCAATGCCCGCACCGACGTTTACCTCGCCAGCCTGGTCAAGGAAGGGCTGCGCGTCGAGGAAACGCTGAAGCGCGGCAATCTGTACCAGCAGGCGGGCGCGGACGGGCTGTTCGTAGCTGCGCTGGTGGATATCGGGCAGATCGAGGCCGTGGTGCAAGGCGTTAACCTGCCGATCAACCTGTTGGCCCGGCCAGGCCTGCCTGATGCCGATGGCCTGGCGAAGCTTGGCGTGCACCGCCTGAGCGCCGGGTCCAGCGTCGCCCAGACCTTGTGGGGGCAAGCTGAGATTCTGGCCCGGGGGTTCCTTGAGCAAGGCCTATCGGAGCCCGTTACCCAGAGCAACCTGACGTACCCGCAGATTCAGGCGCTGTTCGGCCACTGACCTGAGTGAGTGGCTGACGAGACGTTGTCTGTTCACGTCGGCCAATCGCCCCATGTTCGTGTTCTCTGAAGTGGGAAATGTCAGCAGCGGATAAATGGCGCTGTTCAGTGTTCGGCAAAAAGAGTACAAATGTACTCCATGACGACTCTGACTCCCCGACGCGCTGCCATCCTGACGTTCATTCGCGATCGCATCGCCCAGCATGGCCAGCCACCCAGCCTGGCAGAAATAAGCGAAGCCTTCGGTTTCGCGTCGCGCAGTGTGGCGCGCAAACACATTGTGGCGCTCACTGAAGCCGGCCTCATCGAGGTCACGGCCAATCAGGCTCGCGGCATCCGCCTGGTTGAAGCCACGCGGCGTCCGGACATGCTGGAAATCCCCGTGCTGGGCCGTGTGGCGGCAGGTGCGCCCATCGGTCCGGACATCGATCACCACGACACCTTCACCCTGGACAGCCGCACATTCATGCGCGTCCCCGATTACCTGTTGCGGGTCACGGGCGACTCGATGATCGAGGACGGCATATTCGACGGCGATCTGGTCGGCATTCTGCAAAGTGCCGAAGCCCGTGACGGGCAGATCGTCGTGGCACGGCTCGATGGCGAAGTCACCATCAAGCGTCTGGAGCGCGGCAACGATCAGCTTCGGCTGTTGCCACGCAACCCGGCTTATCAGCCGATCATTGTCGGGCCCGATCAGGATTTCGCCATCGAAGGCGTGTTCTGCGGGCTGGTGCGCCGAGAATGATGGGCGCAGTGGTCAGCCTCGACGCGCTGCTGGACGAGCGTCGAGTCTGGAAAGGCCGTCCGGAGGTTCAGCCGGTCGCCGCCCAGCCCACCGGGCACGCCTTGCTCGATGCCGCTTTGCCGATGGGCGGATGGCCCCCGGCGGCCCTCACCGAAGTGTTGATCCCGGCCGACGGCTGCGGCGAATTGCGCCTGCTATGGCCGACCCTGGCGCGGCTGGCCGACAGTGGCGAGCGCATCGTGCTGATCGCACCGCCTTACGTGCCTTACGCCCAGGCCTGGCAGGCGGCGGGCATCGATCTGCGGCAGTTGTCGGTGATCGAGGCCAGCGAGCGTGATGCCTTATGGGCGGTCGAGCAATGCCTGCGCTCAGGCAGTTGCGGTGCGGTGTTGTGCTGGCCGAACAAAGTCGATGACCGCGCCTTGAGACGGCTGCAAGTGGCCGCTGAAACCGGGGAAACCCTGGCCTTCGCTTGTCGGGAACAGCAAGCGGCCGCCAATCCGTCTCCGGCCGCCTTGCGCATCGCCATCGACATGCGACCCCACCAGTTACGGGTGCTCAAATGCCGTGGCGGGCTGGCGCCTTCATCACCCATTCCTTTTACCACCGACGCCTGAGGTTCCCATGCTCTGGGCTTGTGTCCTGCTGCCGCAACTGGCGCTGGACGGCGTCATGCGTCGTCGCGCCGACCCTGAACGTCCTCTGGCATTGATCAGCGGCAGCGCCCAGCGCCGTGTTCTGCAGACCGTGAATCCTGCCGCCCGTGAACTGGGGCTGCGTCCTGGTCAGTCGCTGACGGCAGCCCATGCCATGACCCGCGAGTTCGACACCGTCGATTACGATCCGGATGAAACCGAGCGCTGGCAGCGGCTGTTGGCGGCCTGGGCCTATCGCTTCAGTTCCCATGTCAGCCTGAAGTACCCGCGAGTGCTGCTGATGGAGGTTGAATCCAGCTTCGGCCTGTTTGGCCCATGGCCTGTGTTCGAGGCGCGCCTGCGACAGGAGCTGACCGGGCTGGGGTTCAGTCATCGCATTGTCGCGGCGCCCAACCCGCTGGCGGCGCGCATGCTCGCCAACGCCCACGACGGTCTGGCGGTGAATGACAACGACAGTCTGCAGCAGGTGCTCGATCAGATGCCGGTCAACCGGATCGGCCTGCCGCAGGAGGTGGCGTCGGCACTGGCGCGCATGGGCCTGCACAGGGTCAGACAGGTGTTGGCCTTGCCTCGCGACACACTGGCCCGGCGCTTTCCGGCGACTGTGCTGCAACACCTGGACACCTTGTTCGGGCGCAGGCCCATGGCCCTTGAGTGCTACGTGCCGCCCGACCATTTCGACACCCGCATCGAACTCAATTTCGACGTTGAATCCCATCAGGCGCTGCTGTTTCCGCTCAAGCGGATGATCGCCGATCTGGCGCTGTTCCTGGCCGGGCGGGACAGCGGCGTGCAGCGCTTCGTCATCTATCTGGAGCACGTGCCCAGTGTGGGCAGCGTGGCGCCGGACACCTTGATACCCGTTGGATTGCTCAGCGCCGAACGTGAAGCCAACATGCTCTTCGAGCTGGCCCGTGGGCGTCTGGAACAGGTGGAAGTCCCTTCGCCGGTTCGAGCCTTGAGATTGCAGGCCAGGGACTTGCCGGCATTTGTGCCGTCTCACCGCGAGCTGTTCGACGACCGCCCACAGCAAAGCATGCCCTGGGAGCAATTACGCGAGCGACTGCGCGCCCGGTTAGGAGACGATGCCGTAGGCGGTCTCGGGTTTCAGGCCGACCATCGCCCGGAGTGTGCCTGGTCGCCGGTCAGCCCAGTCAAACCGGTGAAAGTCACCCACAATGTGCCGCGTCCGGGGTGGCTGCTGCGTGAGCCGGAAACGCTGGTCGAATCTGGCGTGCGTGTGCTGGCAGGGCCCGAACGGATTGAATCCGGCTGGTGGGACGGCGGCGATGTGCGCCGTGATTATTTTCTCGTCGAAACCCGCAACGGACAGCGCGGCTGGGCCTACCGCAAGGTGGGCGATGACAGCGGCCTGGTGCTGCATGGCTGGTTTGCATGAGCTGCGAATACGCCGAGCTGCATTGCCTGTCGAATTTCAGCTTCCAGCGCGGCGCATCCAGCGCCAAGGAACTGTTCGAGCGGGCAAAACAGCACGGTTATCAGGCGCTGGCGATCACTGATGAATGCACGCTGGCGGGCATCGTGCGTGCCTGGCAGGCTGCCCGTGACGCGGAGCTGCCGCTGATCATCGGCAGCGAGATCACCCTCGAGAACGGGCCTAAAGTGGTGTTGCTGGTGGAGAACCTGCAAGGTTATCAGGCGTTGTGTCGCCTGATCACTCAAGGTCGGCGACGCAGCAAGAAAGGCGAATACCGCCTGTTGCGCGAAGACTTTTTGCAGCCCGTACAAGGCTTGCTCGCGTTGTGGGTGGCGGACCTGGATCAGCCTGCCGAGGTGCGCCGGGAACACGGCGAATGGCTGCGCGGTATTTTTCAACACGATCTGTGGCTGAGCGTCCAGCTGCACCGTGGGCCGGATGATCACCTGCGGCTGAACACGTTATTGGCATTGGCACGTTCGCTGGGCATACCGCCGGTGGCCAGTGGAGATGTGCATATGCATGCTCGTGGCCGACGCGCGCTGCAGGACACCATGACTGCCATCCGACATCACACCCTTGTCGCGGAAGCCGGGCATCGGCTGTTCGCCAACGGCGAGCGGCACTTGCGCCCGCGCGCGACGCTGGCCGAACTGTACCCCGCGCAGTTGCTGGCTGAAACGCTGGTCATTGCCCGACGTTGCACCTTCGATCTTGGCCAGTTGCGCTATGAGTATCCCCATGAACTGGTGCCTGCCGGATTCACGCCCTCGAGCTGGTTGCGAAAACTGACCGAAGCCGGCGCCCGCTGGCGTTGGCCAGACGGCGTTCCGGAGGTGGCGCGGCAGAATATCGAGAAAGAGCTGAAGATCATCGCCACGATGAAGTACGAAAGCTACTTCCTCACCGTCCACGACATCGTCAACTTTGCCCGCGAGCAGAGCATTCTGTGCCAGGGTCGGGGTTCTGCAGCCAACTCGACGGTGTGTTTCGTGCTGGGCATCACCGAGCTCGACCCGGCCAAAGGCAATCTGCTGTTCGAGCGCTTCATTTCCGAGGAGCGTAACGAGCCACCCGACATCGACGTGGATTTCGAGCACGAACGCCGTGAAGAAGTCCTGCAATATGTGTTTCGCCGATACGGCCGGGGCAGGGCGGCGCTGACTGCGGTGGCCAGCACTTACCACGGTGCCGGAGCGGTCCGGGATGTGGCGCGGGTGCTGGGCTTGCCACCGGACCAGATCAACGCGTTGGCCGACTGCTTCAGCCGCTGGAGCGACAGCATGCCGCCTGTCGAGCGCCTGCGTGAATGCGGCTTCGAACCCGACAGCCCGGTGCTGCGCAGGGTCATGGCGCTGACCGGCGAGCTGATCGGATTTCCCCGCCACCTGTCGCAACACCCCGGCGGGTTCGTGATTTCCGAGCACCCGCTGGAAACCCTGGTGCCGGTGGAAAACGCGGCCATGGCCGACCGGACCATCATCCAGTGGGACAAGGACGATCTGGATCTGGTGGGCCTGCTTAAGGTCGACATTCTGGCGTTGGGCATGTTGAGCGCGCTGCGCCGCACCTTTGATCTGGTTGAACTGCATCGGCATACACGCTGGACCATTGCCACGCTTCCCGCCGAGGACCGGCCGACCTACGAGATGATCAGCCGTGCCGACACCGTCGGCGTGTTCCAGATCGAATCGCGGGCACAGATGTCGATGCTGCCGCGTCTGAAGCCCCAGACCTTCTACGATCTGGTCATTGAAGTGGCGATCGTCCGGCCGGGTCCGATTCAGGGCGATATGGTGCATCCGTATCTGCGTCGCAGAAATGGCGAAGAGGCGGTGACGTATCCCTCCGAAGCGCTCGAAGAGGTGTTCAAGCGAACCCTCGGCGTGCCGCTGTTTCAGGAACAGGTCATGCAGCTGGCGATTGTTGCCGCCGATTATTCGCCCGGCGAGGCAGATCAACTGCGCCGCTCCATGGCCGCCTGGAAACGCCATGGCGGGCTCGAGCCGCATCGGGTCCGGCTCAGTGAACGGATGAAGGAAAAGGGCTATCCCGACGAATTCATTCATCGCATTTTCGAACAGATCAAAGGCTTCGGCAGCTACGGTTTTCCTGAGTCCCACGCCGCCAGTTTTGCCTTGCTGACCTACGCCAGTTGCTGGCTCAAATGCCACGAACCGGCGGCGTTTACCTGCGCCCTGATCAACAGCTGGCCGATGGGTTTCTACAGCCCGGATCAACTGCTTCAGGACGCCAGACGCCATCACATCGAAGTGCGTCCGGTGGATGTACGTTACAGCGACTGGGACTGTTCCCTGGAGCCGGTCGAACATCCCGACTACACCCGCAACCTGGCGATCCGCATGGGCATGCGCATGATTCGTGGCTTTCGCGAGGAAGACGCCCGGCGTATCGAGCAGGCCCGCCAGCAACGTGCATTCAAGGACGTCACGGATCTGTGCGTCCGCGCCGATCTGGATAACCGCGCACGTGCCTCGCTGGCGGACTCCGGGGCATTGCGCGGTCTGGTCGGTCATCGCCACCGCGCGCGTTGGGAAATAGCCGGCGTCGAGGTGCAGCGTCCGTTGTTCGGTGATGACTGCTTCGGCGAAGAAGCCCAGGTCGTTTTACCGCTGCCCAGCGTGGCTCAGGATCTGGTGGCCGATTACGACACACTCGGCACCACGCTGGGTCCGCATCCGATGGCGCTGTTGCGCAATAAGTTGTCAGCCAGACGCTTTCGCAGTTCGAAGGATCTGTTGACTGAAGAGCATGGGCGCAATTTCAGCGTCGCCGGACTTGTGGTGGGTCGCCAGCGACCGGGCACCGCCAGCGGCGTCACGTTCGTCACGCTGGAAGACGAGCATGGGATGATCAACGTGGTGGTCTGGCGCGACCTGGCTGAACGGCAGCGCAAGGTCCTGGTGGGGTCGCAGCTGCTGCAGGTGTTCGGCAAGTTCGAATACCAGAAGGGTGTGCGCCACATCATTGCGCAGCAGATGTTCGACCTGACTCCGCTGCTCACCGGTCTTGATGTTCGCAGCCGGGATTTCAAATAACCGGGTGCAGCCTCCGTCAGGGCCGGGTGCTGCACTGTGGGTGGGTGATTGTGATCAAAGCTCGACCTTGACCGCTCGCCCGGTCCTGATTGATTCCAGTGCGCAGTTGGCCAGATGCAGGGCTTTCAGGCCATCCCGCGCGCTGGTCGGCAATGGCTGGTGCGCGCGCACGGCGTCGATGAACTGGTTGAGTTCGATGCGATACGAATCGGCATAACGTTCGAGGAAGAAGTTCAGCAACGGCTCGCGCACTTCGGTCTGGCCGGCGCTGTAAGTGCGAACACTGCTGGGGCGATGGTTGTCGTTGAGGATCATGCCCTTGGAACCGAACACCTCCAGGCGCTGGTCGTAACCGTAGACGGCCTCGCGGCAGCAATTGATGTGGCATTGCTTGCCCGACGCAGTGCGCAGCAGCACCATCACGCTGTCCCAGTCCTCCAGCTGCGCCAGATCGGGCTCCACCAGGCGGCTGGCGATGGCGATCACCTCGACCGGCTCTTCCCCCAGCAGCGTGCGGGCGGTGTCGAAGTCGTGAATGGTCATGTCGCGGAAAATACCGCCGGAGTGCTTGAGGTTGTCCAGCGACGCCAGTCCAGGGTCGCGACTGGTGATGATCACCTGACGCACCTCGCCGATCTCGCCGGCGGCAATGGCTTTGCGCATTTGCAGGGTGTCGGGGTCGAAGCGCCGATTGAAGCCCAGCATGACGTTGCCGTTGAGGCGCTCGACCTCTTCGACCGCCTGTGCAGCCTTGCCGAAGTCCAGATCGATCGGCTTTTCGCACAGCACCGGCTTGCCCAGCTTGACCGCCCGCAGCATGTAGTCGATGTGCGTGTCGGTGTGGGTGCCGATCACCACTGCGTCGACATCGTCCCGGGCGATGGCTTCGGCGCAGTCATACGCTGCCGCGCAGCCCAGCCTGGCCGCCAGCGCGTCGACGCCTTCGCGCCAGGGGTCGGCGATCACCGACAGTTGCACGTCCGGATTGGCCGCCACGTTGGCGGCGTGGATGTTGGCGATGCGGCCTGCGCCGAGAACTGCAATGCGTAGCATGGGTGGATCTCCTGGGATTGTTGTTATCGGGTAGATCGGTCTGGAAAGGCGACGTCTGTCAGTGCGCCAGATTGAACGGTGTCACGATCTGCACCTGGGAGGAGGTGATCGGATCGACTGTGCATAAACGATGAAATTGCAGAAGGTGAAGGAATGCCTGTCGCGCATCGACCTGCAGGTTGTGATCGATGACGGCGGCGATTTTCTCCTCGGCCAGCAACTGACGGTTTTCCTGATCGAGGTCGTGACCGATGAACACCGCCAGTGGACGCTCCAGCGCCTGGAAGGCGTCGACGATCGCCCGGTTGCCACCTCCGACGCTGTAGACCGCCTTGATCGACGGGTTGTCATGCAACGCCTGAGTCACCCGCGCGAGGGTCGGTTGATAGACACCGAAGCCACCACTGACGTCGACCACACGCAGATGCGGCGCGCGACTGCGCAACCAGGTGCGAAAGCCCATCTCACGCTCTTCTTCGCCGCGAAACAGTTCGCTGCTGATCACCACAGCGACATCCTGCGGGCTGGTGTCCAGCCAGCGCGACATCAGATAAGCCGCCGTCTGCCCGGCCGTACGGTTGTCCATGCCGATGTAGCCGATGCGTTCGCTCTGGGGCAGGTCCGACACCAGTGTGACCACCGGGATGCCCGCGGCCGTGACCTGGTTGACCGCCTCGTTGATCTGCGGCTCATCGGCAGCCTTGAGGATCAGGCCCTGACTGCCTTTGCCGATGCAGCGCACGATCAGGTCGTGCATCTGCTGGGTGTCGATTTCCTGATACAGGTGATAGCGCGGAAAGATACGGAACGGCGCCAGATTGCCCAGTTGTGCGTGGATGGCTTCCTGCACAGCATCACTGAAGCGCTTGGGGGTGTGCAGGATGATGTCGATGTGCAAGGTCCGGCCGACGGCGGGGCCTGACTTTTCCTGTGCCTCGAGTTCTTCGAGGGCCTGCTGGATTCGCCGGTTGGTCTGGTAATGCACGCTGCCGCGCTCATGCAACACCCGATCGACCGTGGCTTTGCTGACGCCCGCCTGGGCTGCGATTTGCTTGATCGAGAAACGCCTGGCGCGGTCCAGCATGTCGATCCCCTGGCTTGGAATGAGCTTTTTGTGAGGTCTTGTTGAGGTCGATTCGGGCCTCAATGAGGTGAACGCAATGCTAGTCTCAGTTCCATTCGTTGTACAGATGGAATTTTATTTCCATCGCCGCGACGGACTTTTCTGAACCCCAAAACAACAACAGCGGGAGCCAGGCATGTCAGCACGTGATCTTTGTGTTCCGGATCTTTCCCGATCGTTCAGCGGTCGCTATTTCATTGTCACCGGCAGTACCCAGGGTCTGGGCGCCGCCGTGGCACACACCCTTGCAGCGCGCGGCGCGGCCGGCCTGATCATCTGCGGGCGCAGCCGAGACAAGGGCGAAGAGCAAGTGCGGCGGCTGGCGGAAGGCGACTGTCAGGCGTTCTTCGTGCAAGCCGATATGGAAAGCGTCGAGGACTGCCGACGGGTCGTTGCCGCCGCCAAAACGCATTTCGGGACCGTCCACGGGCTGGTCAACTGCGCCGGAATGTCTGACCGTGGCACCATCATCGACACCTCACCGGAGCTGTTCGACCGGATCTTCGCGGTCAATGTCCGGGCGCCGTTCTTCCTCATGCAGGAATGCATCAAGCTGATGATTGCAGGTCAGGTGGAAGGCTCGATCGTCAGCATTCTCAGCGTGTCGGGGCATGGCGGGCAGTCGTTTCTGTCGGCCTACGCGGCGTCGAAAGGCGCACTGGCGATCCTCACCAAAAACGTTGCGTTCAGCACGTTGCGCAATCGTATTCGCGTCAACGGGCTGAACATCGGCTGGATGGACACGCCGCACGAAGACCAGATTCAGCGCCAGTACCACGCCGCCGAAGACGGCTGGCTGGAACACGCTGAAGCGCAGTCGCCATTCGGTCGGTTGCTCAAGCCTCAGGAGGTCGCCAACAGCGTCGCGTACCTGCTGTCAGACCAGTCGGGCATGACCACCGGCGCGGTCATCGACATGGAGCAAGGCATCATCGGCTGCGGCGACGGCTCCACACCGAGGCCGATGGCGGCGTTGTCGCTGGACAGCGTCAAGGGTGGTGAGCTGTGACGGCGCCATTCAGCCTGTTCGGCAGCGCTGCCGACATCGATGTGAACGCCTTTGCCGCGTTGTGCGAGCAAACGGTCAATGCCGCCGATTACCCCAACGCGCAGGAGGTGGTCAGTCGAGTGGTGATCTACCGGGCCGATACGATGCGCCGCGTTCAAGGCCAGGATCGCCAGGCGTTGATGGGCGAACTGCATCGCCTGTTCCGCGACGGCCCGGGTGTGATGGTGGTGCGCGATGCCTACCCTGACCTTGCTGTGATCGATCGGCACAGCGAAGTGTTTCGCCAGATCATTGCCGAAGAAGCGGCCAGCGTCGTGCGTGCCGATCATTTCGCCCGCGCCGGGGCCAATCAGCGGATCTGGAATTCGCTGCAGAAAGCCGCCAGGCATTCGCCGGATTCGTTCATCGAGTACTACGCCAATCCGTTGCTCGGGCTGATCGCCGAGGCGTGGCTGGGCCCGTATTTTCAGGCCACGGCGCAGGTCAACGTGGTAACACCGGGCGGCCAGGCGCAACAGCCCCATCGTGATTACCATCTGGGGTTCCAGAGCAATGAGGTGGCGCAGCGGTTCCCTCTGCCACTGCATCGGCTGTCGCAGAACCTGACGCTGCAAGGCGCCGTGGCGCACACCGACATGCCGCTGGAAACCGGGCCGACGCTGCTGCTGCCGTTTTCCCAGCGGTACGAACCCGGCTATCTGGCGTGGCGTGATCCGCGCTTCATCGATTACTTCCAGGGCCACGCGATCCAGTTGCCGCTGAACAAGGGTGACCTGCTGTTCTTCAACCCGGCGCTGTTCCACGCGGCGGGCACCAACCGCACCCCGGACCAATTCCGGATGGCCAACCTGCTGCAGATTTCCTCGGCGTTCGGCAAACCCATGGAGACAGTCAATCGCGAAGAGATGATGCTGGCGCTGTATCCGTCGCTGCTCAAGCGAGTGGCGCAAGGCGAACTGGATGAGGACAGCCTGCAGGCGGTGATCGCCATGAGCGCTGACGGTTATTCGTTCCCGACCAATCTGGACACCGATCCGCCACTGCACGGCATGGCGCCCCAGACCGGACAACAGTTGCTTGAGCAGGCGTTGAGGGAACGGTGGGAAATCACGCATTTTGCTCAGGCGGTGGAGGCGATGCGGCGCAAGCGCCTGGCGTAGCGATCTGAGAGTTTGTCTCGCTGTAAATACCAGCGGCTTGAAACTGGCACGCGCTGTGCTGTCCTGAACGCAACCGGGTTGTTGAACAATCCCGCTCGTTCAGGAAGTGTCGTACGTGTCCATTGCCAAAGCAAACGGCCTGTCGCTGGCCGATCAGGTCGCTCACGAGCTGCGCGAAGACATCATCAATGGCCGATTGCTGTCGGGCATGGCGTTGGTGGAAAGCGAGCTGGTGCGCCGCTACAGCGCCTCGCGCAACACTGTGCGCGAAGCGCTGCACTTGCTGGGCCGCGAAGGCCTGACCACGTACGTGCGGCACAAAGGCGTGATGGTCCGGCGCCTGAGCCAGGACGATGTCCGCGATCTGTTCAGGGTCCGTCGCACGCTGGAATCACAGGCGATTCTGGTGGGCATGCCGCTGGTCGACGACCGCTCAGCGCGGATGGGCAATGCGATCGAAGCCGCGGAACTGGCGTGCGAACGCGAGGACTGGCGCGCTTTCGGCACCCACAGCCTGCGCTTCCATCAACAGGTGGTCGGTCTGCTGCACAGCCCTTCGTTCGATGAATTCTTCACCAACATCGTCGCGCAGATGCGCCTGGTGTTTTCCGCCGCCCCCGACGAAGCCCGCTATCAGGGACCCTGGCTCGAACGCGACCGGCATATCCACCAACTGCTGATCGACGGCCGCCGGCGTGACGCCGACCAGGCCATGGGCAGTTACCTCGATGATTCCGAAACCCAGGCGCTGGATCTGCTTGCCAGCGCTGCCAGACCGTGAACAGGAGATTGCCATGTACAAAGACTACCCAGCCGCCTATCAGGTCAGCAAAGGCGCGGCGCTGCAGGTCGATACCGCCTTTTATGAGCGCATCCGCGAGCGTCGGGAAGGCCGCACGCTGGTCGAGCAATTCGAGGTGCCGATCCGCACCGGACGCGCCTGGAAGGTCAAGGCCGGGCAGGTGTTTCGTGTGACCACCCCGGTCGGCCCGCAGGTGGGCGACTTCAACGTCTGGAACGCCAACGACCCGCGGGAGCGCATGTGGGCGGCGCGCACCCGCCAGCTGCAAGGCGCCCACGTCAGCACCTACGATCGTCTGTGGTCGAACCTGCCGTTTCTGCGGCCGATGGTCACGATCACCGATGACAGCCTGGCGAGTTACGGCATCGACGAGCACGGCGGTCGGCTGCACGATTTGCTCGGAACGCGCTGCGATCCGTACGTGAACAAAATGCTCACGGGGGAGGATTTTCATCATCACTGCCATTCCAATCTGACGCGCGCAGTGCTGCCGCACGGGCTGACCGAATTCGATGTGCATGACGTGCTGAATATCTTCCAGTGCACGGGCCTCAATCACGACGATATGTATTTCATGAAGGCCTGCCCGGCGCAGAAGGGCGATTACCTGGAGTTTTTCGCCGAGATAGACCTGCTGTGCGCACTGTCCACCTGCCCGGGCGGAGACTTGTCGCTGCCGATGTGGGGCCCGGAAGCACAGGATCCGTTGACGGTGTGTCGCCCGTTGGGCGTGGAAATCTACGACCTCGACGCCTCGTTGCTGCAGGGTTGGGAGCCGCCGGCTCGCGCCGAATACAACGGCCTGCACGGACTGGCGATCGCCAAGGCTGCGTGGGAAAAGTAAACCTTGAGCAATGGCCTGCGCGCCTGGCACAGCGAGGCGTGGCAAGCCAGCCGGCGTTTAGGCGTCGCGCAACAGGTCGTGAGCGTTGAGCAGGCTCCAGGCGATCTCGGGGTGCTTTTCAAGACCGCGACGAATGGCGGCAGGGATGGCGGCGCGGGTCTTGCGGCACATGCCGGGCAACTCAGCGATGTCGATGATGATCCCGCGCATGCTGCGCACTTCGTTCACGCCAGGCGCGACATGAAGGCGGATACCGAGCTGCTCGAACATGCGCCGCTGCATATGCTCCAGGTCGCTCAGGCTCACAATGTTTTCCAGTCGCTCCAGCAGGCGCTTTTCTTCCTGGCGGGTCAGGCAGAGGATGCGCAGGTCTGTGCCGGAAGTTTCCAGCAGGCGCTCGCGGTCGCAGACACAGGCGCCGGGCGGGCAAGGGGAGCGGATCGGCAGTGAGGGGATCATGGGCACCGATCATAACCATGCGCGCGTTCGGTTGACAGCCGCCTGTCGGTCCTCGGCAAGCCTTCGTCGTCAGTCGATTTGGTAAGGCCAATATCATTTAGATTTAATTGGTCTTGCCAATATCGAAATGCGTGTGTAGCTTTTTTCCAGCACGCAGGGCCTGTTCTCGCAGCACCGGATGGGCGCCCAGGACCACAACAACAAAAGATCACCCCGGCGAGGCGCGACCTTTCCCTCGGCTCGTGCCGGCTGCCTGGTCTGGAGAAGAGACATGCTCACAGTCGTTTGCGAAAAACCCGGCTCCCTGATGGCGCTGGATCGCCAGAAACCTGTCCGCGGGCCCGTCGAGACGCTGGTCAGAATCAAACGCGTCGGCGTCTGTGGCACCGATCTGCACATCTTCAATGGTAACCAGCCGTTTCTGGAATACCCCCGCGTGATGGGCCACGAATTCTCCGGCATCGTCGAGCAAAGCGAGGCGGGCAGCGGGCTTGAGCCCGGTGACGTGGTGTACGTGATGCCTTACCTGTCGTGCGGCGACTGCATCGCCTGCCGTCAGGGCAAGACCAATTGCTGCGTGCGGATTCAGGTGCTGGGCGTGCATCGCGATGGCGCCTTCACCGAATACCTCAGCCTGCCGCACGCCTTCGTGCTCAAGGCCCAAGGGGTGACGCTGGATCAGGCGGCGATGATCGAGTTCCTCTCCATCGGCGCCCACGCTGTGCGTCGCTCGGACATTCAAAAGGGTCAGCGCGCGCTGGTGGTCGGCACTGGCCCGATCGGCATGGCGGTGGCCATTTTCTCCCGGCTGCGCGGCGCCCAGGTCACCGTGCTGGATACCCGCGAGGACCGTCTGGCGTTCTGCAGGCAGCACTTGCAGACAGACGCCGCGGTGCTGATCGGGGAACACGACAAACAGCAGCTTGAGGCGCTGACCCAAGGGGAATTTTTCGACGTGGTGTATGACGCCACCGGCAACGCCAAGGCCATGGAGCGCGGGTTCGAGTTCATCGCCCACGGCGGCAAGTACGTGCTGGTGTCCATCGTGCGCGACATCATCAGTTTCTCCGATCCCGAATTCCACAAGCGCGAAGCGACGCTAATGGGCAGCCGTAACGCGACGGTCGAGGATTTCCGTTATGTCGAACAATGCCTGCGCGATGGTCTGATTCCCGATGCCGCGCTCAATACCCACCGGATGAAACTCGCCGAAGTCACCGAGCGATTCACGACGTTGCTCGACCCTGCCCAAGGCGTGGTCAAAGCCATCGTCGAATGCTAGGAGACGGCCATGAGCAATCCGCTGTCCACGCCCATTTTGCAATTCGGCACGAGTCGTTTTCTTCAGGCCCATGCCGATCTGTTCATCTCCCAGGCGCTCAGCCGGGGCCAGGCATTGGGCAAGGTGACCGTGGTGCAGACCACCGCCAGTCCCGACAGCGCCCGGCGTGTGCAGGCCCTTGCCACCGGGGCGGGTTATCCGGTGCGGATACAGGGCACCGAGCAGGGTCGCACGATCGATGAGCAATGCTGGTCCACCTCGATTGCCGGTGCGCTGAACGCGGCGCACGACTGGCCGCTGATTCGTCATGCCATGCAGCGCGACGTGCAGGTGGTGATCTCCAATACCGGTGACAAGGGCTATGCGCTGGATGCCGCTGATACGCCGGCACTGTTGAGCCGCGATGCGCCGGCGCCGATGAGCTTTCCGGCCAAATTGCTGGTGTTGCTGCATGATCGCTGGCAGGTCAGTCCCGACGCGACGCTGTCGTTGTTCCCGTGCGAACTGGTGTCACGCAATGGCGATGTCCTGCGTGATCTGATTATCGGCCTGGCCGCTGACTGGCAGCTGCCCACAGCGTTTGCCGACTACCTGCGGCAGACCTGTCGCTGGGCGAACTCGCTGGTCGATCGCATCGTTTCGCAACCGATCGAGCCCATCGGCGCGGTCGCCGAGCCGTACGCGCTCTGGGCCATCGAGGAACAGGACGGCTTGCAGTTGCCCTGCGTGCACCCGTGCATCGTGCTGACCCGCGAACTGCAGCAATACGAGCAGTTCAAGCTGTTCATGCTCAATCTGGGGCACAGCTGGCTCGCGGAGTGCTGGCTGAGTGAGGGCCGGGCGCTTGACGAGACGGTCTATCAGGCGATGAGCAACGCCGTGATGCGGCAGCGTCTTGAGGAGGTCTGGGAGCACGAGGTGCTGCCGGTTTTCGCGGCCAGCAATCAGCTGGCGCAGGCGCGGGATTATCTGGCAAGCGTGCGCGACCGCTTCCTCAATCCGTTTCTGCAGCACCGGATCGCCGACATCGCGCAGAACCATGAAGAGAAGAAACGCCGTCGGTTTCTGCCGATGGTCCAGATGGCTCCACCGGGCCTGGCGCAGCCCGGCCTGCGCAAGGCGCTGCAGCAATAGAGCGCGAGCGGCGTGGGTCTGGTGTCTGGTGGCTATCTAGCGGATGCGAGCCACTTCGCGAGCAAGCTCGCTTGTATGGTAGGACTCGAAGGGGTGGGTGGGACCTAA